>JBKBXU010000446.1:0-1278 GCA_046313675.1 Cytophagaceae bacterium | reverse complement strand
CGGATATGTCACATCATGACCTTACCCATATGGTTGATTTTATTGTTGAACGAGGGATAAAGGCCGTCTTTGTTGAATCTTCAGTCCCTAAACGAACCGTTGAGGCCGTAGTACAGGGCGCACGAGCCAGGGGGCATGATTTACAGATCGGGGGCGAATTGTTTTCTGATGCCCTGGGGCCGGCAAATACTCCCGAAGGAACCTATATAGGGATGGTCGAACATAACGTGAGGACGATTACGGAAGCATTAAGATAGTGTTAAGTGTTAAGTTTTAAGTTTTAAGTTTTATTAATTTATATCTTTAACTATAGCTATTAATAAAACTGGGAATCAAAAAAGTAAACATTTGTATTAAAGCTAAAAATTCAACAAATAATTTATGATCCTGCATGCAGAAAATCCTTCACTGGAGGTTCACGACCTGACGGTGAGTTATCATAAAAAGCCGGTATTGTGGGGCATAGACCTTACCCTACCCCAGGGGGCATTAGCAGGAATAATCGGGCCAAATGGTGCCGGAAAATCTACCTTACTAAAAGCCATCATGCAGCTAATACCCATTAGCAGTGGCTACATTCGAATATTTGACAAGGAACTTAAGGAAGTCCGTAAAAAGGTGAGCTATGTTCCACAAAGAGAATCGGTGGATTGGGACTTCCCTGCCTCCGTTATGGATGTGGTACTGATGGGTCGGTATAATCGCCTTGGCTTGTTTAAAAGACCCCGGAAAGCAGACAAGGACGTCGCCCTGGAATGCCTGGAAAAAGTGGGCATGACTGCCTTCAAAGACCGTCAGATTTCCCAGCTCTCCGGAGGCCAGCAGCAGCGGGTTTTCCTTGCCCGTGCCCTGGCACAGGACGCAGACCTTTACTTCATGGACGAACCCTTTGCCGGAGTAGATGCTTCTACGGAAGAGGCCATAATAACCCTTCTCAGAGAAATGGCCGAAAAGGGTAAAACCATATTGGTGGTACACCATGACCTACAGTCGGCACAAAAGTACTTCAGTTGGATACTTCTGCTAAACATGCACCTCGTGGCCTCAGGCCCTACCGAGAAAGTATTTACACCGGAACTTTTACAAAAAACCTATGGAGGCCGTCTGACAGTACTTTCAAAATTGGGCGACCTTATGGCCAAACAGGAATTCCCTTCAAGGGAATAATCTAAATTTTTACGGCAGTGATAACAGAAAATAAAAATCAACTCATACTACTATTCCTCTTCTTCTATGGCGTGGTGCTTGGCAGCAACTACCTCACCTACCTCCATTTTG
>JBKBXU010000445.1:0-1343 GCA_046313675.1 Cytophagaceae bacterium | reverse complement strand
TCCGAAATGTTCTAAAATTGCCTCAACAGCTTTATCATTTGATTTCCATTTTACCAAAGATAAATAATCCGTTTTGGCTTTTTCTATCATCTCCGAGAATCTGTTCCTTAGAATTTCAATGTCTTCTACAACTCCTGAAATATCTCCTGAATCAAACGCAAGTGCTTTTTCAAGTTTGTCAAATATACCAATAAAATCTAAAACAAAGCCACAAGGCTTTTTTCTTCCTTGTTCGTCTTCATAAGGTCTATTAACTCTTGCTATTGTCTGCAAAAGAACATGATCTCTCATCGGCTTATCCAAATACATACAGTAAAGAATAGGTGCATCAAAACCAGTTAATAGCTTCTCTGTCACAATAAGAATTTTTGGCTCTTTATCAGGGCTTCTAAAATCCTTTCTTATTCTTTTTTCCTCTTCTTCAGACAGGTAATATTTACGCAAATCTTCGCTATCATTTTGGGAATGACTATAAACAACTTTGGAATAGCCCTCCGGCAAGAGGTTATCTAATTCTTTTTTATACATCGCACATGCTTCCCTGTCAACTGCCACAAGGAAGGCTTTATATCCCATTGGTTCAACATAATCCTTAAAGTGTTTTGCAACAAAATCGGCAACTTTTTTTACTCTTTCCTTATTTTTTAACATATTCTTTAATGTTACTGCTTTTTCCAAAACCTTATTTAATGATTCAATATCACTAACACCAAATACTTCTTTAAGATTTAGGAATTCCTTTTCCAAGACCTCTTTATCTGGCTGTAATTCATTTGGGGCTAAACTATAACGCAGTTTTACAGTTGTCCCATCTTCAATTGATTCAGCCATACCATATTTATCAAGATAGCCCTTAGGAGGATCATTAACACCAAAAATATTGAATGTTCCTCTTCCATGTTTTGTCTTATCTATAGGGGTTCCGGTAAACCCGATATAAGTTGCATTTGGTAAAGCACCCATAAGATAATTTCCCAAGTCCCCGTTAGTTGTTCTGTGGGCTTCATCAACAAGAACGAAAATATTTTTTCTTTCGTTTATTTTTTCAGGCATGCCCTCAAATTTATGAATCATTGAAACAATTAAGCCCCTTGTATCACTTCGTAATAGTTCTTGAAGATGTTTTTTTGTCCGTGCTACTTGAACATACTTAATTCCAACAGCACTTAAATTTCCAAATAATTGGCTTTCCAACTCATTTCTGTCAACTAACATTATAACAGTCGGATTTTGAAGCTTGGGATTTTCTAATATTTTTTGAGCTGCTACAATCATAGTATAGGTCTTTCCTGAGCCCTGAGTGTGCCAGATTAATGCCCTTTTCTTCTTGCTTTCTGCTCTTT
>JBKBXU010000444.1:0-1460 GCA_046313675.1 Cytophagaceae bacterium | reverse complement strand
TTATACCGGCAGGGCATTTACTTGGTGCCGCAAATATCATCGTACATGCCGTAGAAAATGGGGTTGAAAAAAGCATTGCTTTTACAGGCGATCTGGGCAGGAACGACTATCCACTTCTGGTAGATCCCCAGGGCATTCCCAACGTTGACTACCTGGTTTGTGAGTCCACCTACGGAAACAGAAACCACACCGATGAGGGCAACCCGGAAGACCTGCTGGAAGATATAATTGCAAGAACATGCGTGGATAAACCGGGTAGGCTGATCATCCCGGCATTCAGCGTTGGCCGGACCCAATCATTGCTGTTCACCTTGAACAAGCTCAGTATTGAACGACGGTTGCCGTCCATTCGTGTGTTTGCCGATAGTCCTATGGCGGAACAAAGCACCCTGATTTATCAGAACCATGTAGGCTATATGAATGAAGATGCCAGGAAGTTTAGCGAAGTAAACGAAGGCTTATTTGATTTCGACAACCTTATCTGCACCTCTGGCCATGCCGAAAGCAAAGCCATTTCCAATTACAACCAACCCTCCATAATAATCGCCTCTTCGGGAATGCTTACCGGAGGAAGAATGAACTACCATATCAGAAAAAACATGGGCAATCCGTACTGTAGCATTATGTTCATAGGCTACTGTGCCGAGGGGACACCCGGACATCAATTGACACAGAACAAGACACTGAGAGTACAGGGAAGGGACATTCCTGTGGACGCCAAAATTCTTCATACCGACATATACAGCGGCCATGCCGATTGCAGGGACCTAACCCGATTTATAAAAGGAATAAACAAAACTCAACTAAAAAAGATTTTTCTGGTCCATGGAGATTATGAAAGCATGAAAGGTTTGAGCCAGATCCTGCATACTGATGGATATGCCGTAGAAATCCCTGAAAAAGGGCAACAGTATGTGCTAATTTAAATTACAGTTTATTTAGTGCTCCATTTAATGAGCCGTTCATATCTTTAAAGCGGCTCATGATGCTTTTCATAAACTCTTCATCCTGGATAAGCTTGCGAATGTCTTCATCCCCTATTACATCCATTTCACTCACCTTATAGGTTTGTTCATACATTCCTTTTTCAAATTTGATAATGTACTTACCGTTCCAGGAGTAAACCGTAATTTTAAATTCAGAATGTGGTATTTCTTCTATAACTCTCATGTCCCCTTAACAATAAAAATGATTAACACCTAAAATTATAAAATTCGCACGACTTCTGTAAATAACATTTGGTTAAATCTTGGGTTATTTTAATTGACACAAAAATTTTTTATCCCCAGAGCTTATGTCAAATAAACCTATATTCCACAACTCGAAACCGGGACGATGGAAACGCATTATATGGACGTGGAGAATAGTATTTTTATTCTTCCTGGTATTGGGCATGGTTTTTCTAGCCGACCTTTACCTATTCCCTAAACTGAACGACCGGAGTACGGTATACAAAAACG
>JBKBXU010000443.1:0-1536 GCA_046313675.1 Cytophagaceae bacterium | reverse complement strand
TATTTTTTTTCAACTTAAATCTGAAAGCACAGTGTCTTTACGGATTTTTTGAGACTGATGAAAATATAGAACTTTGGGAATACAATGAAACCAATTTCAATGCCATCCGAAAAATTTCCGATGACGGTGATACATATGGTTTAAGACATGACTTTGTGGTTCGTGCCTCAAATAATACATTAATTTCTTCCGGCTTTTTATATGGCTCCACTGATCCAATTCTAATAATTATAGACCACCAGACAGGTGCCTGGAACCATCAGCAAATAAGTTATAATACAGAGGCAGAATATTTTTTTTGGGGTTTAATGATGGATAATAGCAATGACGTTCTTTATTCTTATGTAAGTTTCCATATTTATGATTTGGATGAAGTGGAAGAGTCAGGAATGAAACTGGTGACCATAAACCCTAACAATGGTATAGTAACAGAAGTAGGAGAAATTGAAAATGCTTTTATGCCACAGCCAGCTTATTCCGAATATACATCTAATGTATTTGCATCAGATAAAATATACACCATTGGCAATATGCTGGCGGAGGATTTAGAAGTGGATATCAATATTTACATTGTTGATCCGGCCGACGCAACCTATGAACAAATAGATCTTGGAGAGAGTGCTATAATGGCTGCTTTATTTAAAGATGAGCTAAATGAAAACCTTTACGTGCTGACAGCTCCTTTAGAAGAGGAGAGTTTTGAATTTATTATTCATAGCATTGATAAGGAAACCAATACGCTTCAGGAGTTATTTCGTCTGCCTTATGATTCGGACGAAGAACATCTTTATCACTTTGAGAGAGTAACTTTTAATTCTTATACTAAAAATCTGGTCATCTTTGGCGTTTACGATGATCATTTTCGTAGAGGCTATACCATTAATTTAACCAATCAGAATTATGTAGTTGCTGAAGCTGATTTGGAAATACTAAGTGAAGATGGAATAGGTGACTTTATCCATTGGAATTGCAGTGATGATCAAACTTCGATCACTACAACCAAAAAAGAAATTGCTTTACGGTACAACAATCCTGCCATAGGAACCTTACATGTTATATCCGAAGAGCTAAAATCAGGAAAAATCACCATTTACAATGGCCTTATGCAACTTGTACAAAAAGCATTATTAAACAATGGTGAGGCCATTATTGAAATAAATACCTTGCCAGAGGGTTTGTATTATTTTCAGGTAACAGGTGAAAACAGTAGTACTTCTTCCGGTATTAATAAACTAGTTATCACAAAATAATTATAGAGGCCTAAGCTGGTGCGAGATTGATGACGGAATCTACTTAACAAATTGGTAGCCCAGTCTACCAGTAGCGAACCGGAATTTACTCTTACACTCTAACAATATCAACCAACGCAGGAAGGGTTCAAAACCCTTCCTGCGTTTATTATCAGGAATTTACAATGATACCGTCACCCCTCATCTCTTCGGCAATCCGGGTAAAGCGGTCTGGAGAGTAACGATCAAAAAGTACCTTTAAAATTTCATAATAGGATTCCTTAGCAGGTTCAGTAATAATTATTTG
>JBKBXU010000442.1:0-1574 GCA_046313675.1 Cytophagaceae bacterium | reverse complement strand
GGCACTTTAATATAACATCTATTAAGCCTGTCTTAGTTCACTGTTTCAATCTATTTTTTTCAGAACTGCTTTCTGAATCTTTTTTCTACTTGTCAAGGCTGTTTATCCAACTACTCTTATTAAAAGTTCAGCTTTTTAAGCCTGCCTTCTCTTTCTCTTCAAACCTACCTCCCAAAAGCGGATGCAAAGGTAGATTAAGTCTTTTTACTATCCAAATAAAATTTCAATTTTTTTTCTGACTTTTTTCGACCTTCTGTCTTTCGTCAGCCCCTTGCTGAATTGGGAGTACAAAAGTAGAAGAATATTATTTCTAATCAAACTTAATGTAGGTTTTTTTTGCCTTTTGAAACACAGAAATGCCTAATGTGCTGAATGGCTTTTATTTTAAATTATAAAAAATATTCCGCCACCCACAGAAACAATTCAAATCCTCCACATTCTAATAAGACACCCTACCCTAAGCCTTACTTCTTTTATACAATGGCACCGTACTGCACGGCTCTCCAAACATCAGACTCTGAACCACCGGGAACAGAATATTGGTTATCTCAACATATGCATAAACAGGCACGGGTAATTTACCACATCCTTTAACAACCACTTTTTTATCTCGGTAATCTTCCGGATCAACTTTTGCAAGGGCATCCTTATACAGCTCTTGTTCAAGATGAGAAAAGTCTCCAAAAACAACCTTGTTTACAAAAGGACGCAACTTTGTTGCCATTAGCATGTAAGCCCAGGTTGGAACTATAGCATCAACCGAACAGGTAACCGCTACATTGCAACCTTTATACCTCTCCCAATCATGAGCTTTCAAAAATTCACGAAAATCTTTCTCCTTCAATATCATTTCCTGAAACAGGTTATCTTTAATATCATAAAAAACTCTTTCCCCTTTATGATAGTAATCTTCAAGATCCAACGTAATAATCCCACTTTGGGAGACTCTGTTCACTATCTCATTTTCCATTTTCTCTTATCATTTTACCTGTTGAAACAAAATCTTTGAGATAAAAGGGTTCAAAATATGCCAGGTGTTCAAATATTCCTTTTTCAAACTTTTCAATAGCCAGAGAACCAATATCCTTTGCAGAGGGATGTATTTCCTCTACAAAAACAGCATTATCAGAAGATAACAAATTTCTACACTTCCCTGAGCCATCGCCAAAAAAAACGACTTTCGATTGACTTAAAATGGCTTCAAACGATCCTTCTTCGATAATTAAAGCCCGGGTATTCTGTATTTCATTCATTTTACTATCATAAACAGCGCAATAGACTTCCATTCTTCTTGCATCAATCATTGGGCATAGAAAATGATTATCGGCCTGATAATATTTTGACATGCCCAGACCCATTGACTCCAGGGTATTAATCGCGATCAATGGAATATCCAAACCATAGCATAAGCCCTTTGCTGTTGAAACTCCAATACGCAGGCCTGTATAAGATCCGGGGCCTTTTCCCACAGCAACAGCTTTCAGGTCATTCAAGTTATGACCCGCAAAAGAGACAAGATCATTTATAAGGTTAGTAATAATTCTAGAATGGGACTTCTCTACATGTACTTCAGC
>JBKBXU010000441.1:0-1575 GCA_046313675.1 Cytophagaceae bacterium | reverse complement strand
ACAATGATTACTTTGTCCTGCGGTGAAGGTCTATTGGAAGAAGTTCCTTATGATTTTGTATCACCTGATCAATTCTACAATAACGCAACGGATGCATTAGCCGGTGTCAATGCCGTTTATGACGTTCTCCAGTCAGGAAGAGGAACGTGGGAGAGAGAATTATACGGATGGACCATGTATGTGGTTCAATGGTCGACCACAGTTGCCCAGTTTGGGGAAGGCGCTTTTAATCAATGGAACTGGCAAGATGACGATGGCTGGATCCGATCGTTATGGATGGGCTCGTACCGGGGCATAAACCGGGCAAATGCGGTAATTGGTCGTGTACCCAAAATTGATATGGACCAGGATCTTAAAAATAGAATTATTCACGAAGCCAAGTTCCTGAGGGCATTTTTCTATTTTTCATTGGTGAGCCATTTTGGAAATGTGCCACTAATAGAAGAAGAAACTTTAGGTTTGACGGGGCCGGCTTATACAGCGTCAAACGTAGGTACAGAAGCGGCAATTTGGCAATTTATAGAAAAAGATTTGATTGAAGCCGAAGGAGTTTTACCTGTATCTTATACTAATACTGACAAAGGTAGGGCTACTAAGGGTGCGGCTATGGCATTGCTGGCAAAGACATATCTTCAGCAACGAAAATGGCAGCAAGCTGCGGACAAATCGATGGAAGTCATTCTATCCGGAACTTATGATCTTTTCGAAGATTATAAAGACAATTTTCGTTTGGAAACTGAAAATGGAATCGAACATATTTTCTCCGTTCAATATACTTCTGGTGTAGGTGAAGGTTCGATGGCAGGGGCTCTTACCGGGCGTTCCGGGCATGTAAACCCAGGCTGGTCCTCTTATACTTCAGAACCGGAATTCTTTGACTCTTTTAATCCTGAAGATCGGAGGATTGATGGAACTTTCCTCACCGAATTTGTAAATAATGATGGTGTAACCATTCGATATAATCCACAAGGAGGTGCAAATACCTTTAACAGGGCCAACTGGCGAAAAATGAACCTCTGTGAATGTTCTTTGGCCGCAAATGACTGGCCGCACAACTTTAATGTTATTCGCTTCGCTGATATTTTGTTGATGCATTCTGAGGCGGTTGCCATGGGAGCTACTTCCACGCAAGATGCCTATTATGGTATCAACAGGGTAAGGGAAAGAGCCGGATTACAACCTATTTCGGGTATATCCGGTCAGGAGTTGATCACAGCTATTCTCTGGGAAAGGTTTTGGGAACTGGCTTTGGAAGGATTTGGCTTATTGGATCTTTGGAGACAAAATGTCTTGGATAGCCAAGCTTTGATTAATCAATTTGTGAATCCTCAAGGTAGAGGAAATATTCAGGTTCCCAGGCATTACAAATTTCCTATCCCATTAGCAGAAATAGACCTGAATAAGAATCTGGTTCAGAATCCTGGATATTGATAATTTAAGTTTATACGAATCTAAATATTCAAAACCGCCAATTTTGGCGGTTTTTTTTACCATTAAAACGAAAGGAAATGTATAAAAAATTATACCTACACATCCTGTTCATCATGTTCGTTTCCATTGCGTGCACAGATAAAA
>JBKBXU010000440.1:0-1611 GCA_046313675.1 Cytophagaceae bacterium | reverse complement strand
TACAAGCGTTTTCCTTAATCGATCAGCATTGGGATGTTGCTCACAGTGGACAACCTCTCCAATTACCACGCCTTCAAGGCCACCCTGAAATGACTCAAACTTTTCTATTTTTTCTACCTCTAATCCCGATTTTGTAAGCAGATCTGCTATTTCCTGAGGAGATTCCTTAATGTCAATAAAATCTTTTAACCAATTATATGAAATTTTCATCCGTCATCTATATTATGACACAAAAATACTTAAATCCCTTACTTATTCATATGTATTATATTTTTTTTCTCCGGCAAGAACTTCAGAACTTATATAATTTTCCCTGGGTGGGAACGGACAGCTATATCTGTAATTATAAACACAATATGGATTATACGCTAAATTAAAATCTATTTCGATTTCCTCATCATTTATAAATTGCAAATCCAGATAACGTCCATTATCGTACGTTGTAATACCATTAGTTTTATCATAGAAAGGCAAAAACCTTAGGTTCGTATCCACACGATTGTTGGTTCTCTTCATAATTGTAACAGTATGAAGGGAGTCGTTTAGATAAAATGAAGCCTGGGCATACCGGATAAATTTCTCTTCTTTACCATCTGTCCTGGCCAGAGAAATCTCCGTGGAATCCTTAATCAGATTCAACTTAGCCATAATTTTATAATCAGGATTCGGAGAAAAATAGTTTAAGCCTGCAAAATTTTCACGATCTTCAATGGGAGAGTTCTCATCATGTTTAAAGTAGCGATCCTTTTCTTCTCTGAAATCCTCCAAATGGCGCACATATAAAACATGCTCATTGGTGGCAGGTGAAAAAATTGAAAAAACAATCATTACGACAACTATACCAATAAGTGCGGACAAAACCGCTTTAGATATACTTCTATAATAGGCCTTCATCAGCAAAGCTATAATATTGGTGGTTACAAAAGATCAAATGATCTAAAACCGGTATTTCAAGAAATGCACCGGCACTTTTAACTTTACTTGTAAGCTTTTTATCAGCCTCACTTGGATTAATATTTCCCGAAGGGTGATTATGAACAAGAATAATTGAACACGCCAGGTTGTCCAAAGCATACTTGAAAATAATTTTTGGATCAGCCACTGTACCGGTTATCCCTCCACTACTGACAGGAACTTTTTTAATCACATGATTTGCCCTGTTAAGTAAGACTATCCAAAACTCCTCGTGATCCAAATCCAGCAAATGAGGTTTCATCATTAGATATACATCATTAGAACATGATACGTTAATTCTTTTGGCAGGTTCAGATTCTTTTCTTCTACGCCCAAGCTCAAGGGCACTTACAATTGTAATAGCCTTTGCTTCTCCTATGCCTTTAAATTTCTGTAGGTCTTTAACTGACAATTTGGCCAGATCATTAAGATCGTTATTAACTTCCTTTAGAACTAACTTGGCCAGATCAACAGCACTCAAAGCTACAGTACCTGAACCAAGCAAAATCCCTATAAGTTCTGCATCGCTCAATGCACTCTTGCCTTTTAATAATAGTTTTTCTCTGGGCCGATCTTCTTCTGCCCAATGGGTTATCTTTAAGGAGGATGGGTATGTGGTTGACATTGAACTAAATTATAAAAAAAATGAAATTGTCA
>JBKBXU010000439.1:0-1689 GCA_046313675.1 Cytophagaceae bacterium | reverse complement strand
TAATGCTTTAATCTTACCCCCTGAAGATGATCGGAACCGTTTTAGGTAATGCTATTGGCTGCTTAAGGGATTGGTGGATTTAAGATTGGATTGTCTTTTTTCTCCTGCTCATACTGTCGATGGTATTTCAACCTGTTGCTGCTGCAGATAAATGAAATTTGCAGCAATAGAAATTTGATATAACTAAAAAAATGATCAGACTATTTAAAGAAAACTCATCACTTTTAATATACGGCATTCTACTGACTTTTTTTTCAGGCTTTGGGCAGACCTTTTTTATTTCATTGTTTGTCCCTTCTTTCGTTTCCTCCTTTGGATTAACCAACGCAGCATTTGGTTCTGTATATGCTGTTATAACCATTGCCAGTGCATTTGCTCTTATATATCTGGGAAAATTAGTAGATCAGTGGAAAATCCAAAAGTTTACTTTATTCGTCATTGGCCTTCTTTTTATATCAATCCTGGTTACCTCTTTTTCTTTTCATCCGGCTATTTTCTTTTTTGGTTTATGGGGCATGAGACTAGCGGGTCAGGGTTTAATGCCTCATGCCTCAGTGTCATATATTTCCAGGAGTTTTGAAAAAGACAGGGGAAAGGCTTTAAGTATTTCCACCTTAGGCCATCCTTTGGGAGAAGCCATGCTTCCATTGATGATGTTGGTTTTACTTGACTTATATGAGTGGAGAATTAGTTTAGCTATAGGGGCAGGGGTGTTCGCATGTTTATTATTGCCCTATGTGTTTTTAATAAATTTTCAGGATAGATCTCCAGGAGTACATAATCCTTTACCTCAAAAACAATGGCGGCAAATTGATGTTTTGAAGAGTAGAGATTTTTACAATATCGTTCCTGGTATTTTCATCCCAACCTTTTTAACTACCTCGCTTTTTTTGTATCAGGCTTCGTTGGCTGATGAAAAAGGTTGGTCAATGCAATGGATGGCTTTTTGTTTTACAGGTTTTGCTATTGCACGAATTATCGCCTTGCTTTTTTCAGGTTCCCTCACTGATAAATTTGGCGCTAGAAATTTATTTCCTTTTTACCTTTTACCTTTTATGTTAGGCCTGCTAATACTATTGCTTTCCAGGGAAGATTGGGCTGCATATATGTATATGGCATTGACCGGCTTTACAATAGGAATAGGAAGCACGATAAAATCAGCATTGCAAGCTGATGTTTTTGGGGTATCATCTATTGGTGCTGTGAGAAGTCTATTCACTATGGTAATGGTAATAAGTACAGCTTTAGGTCCACCTGTGGTTGGCGGCCTTCTGGATGTGGGATATACTTTTAACGAGCTAATCATCGGTTCTTTATTTATTCTGGTTCTTGTGTCATGGTGGAGTTTTAGAGTTAATTCCGGAAGCTTTTCCATGTACCGGAATATGGTTTTACATGAATTCAGAAAGTGGTAAAAAATGACAGGGCTCGTGGATTTAGTCTCATTATTCTATCAATCATTACGTGGAGATAAAATTCTCCATATGAGAAAAATTAAACATTATTTTTATGGTATTTACTAATTATCAATTTGAATTAAGCGAAAATTGCATCCTGCAATTAGAGACTGGAAAGTTAGCAAAACAAGCTGATGGGGCAGTGGTTCTTCGCTCTGGAAAAACTATGCTCCTTGCAACTGTGGTGTCAAGAAAAGAGGCAGACGGAACTAAAGATTTTTTACCCCTTTCG
>JBKBXU010000438.1:0-1872 GCA_046313675.1 Cytophagaceae bacterium | reverse complement strand
ATCAATCAATTGAAATGAATAACTTAATTAAATAAACATATAGGTTTTAGGTAAGTTTAAAAATATGCGAATCCTTTTATACCGCAATAGGCAATAGAACTTTCTTTTAGACTGGAAAAACAAATCAAATCCGTCGATTCTCTCTCGCATTTGAGTATAACTATATATTTATTAACTATAACAGTCTTATACTGTGTTATAAAAATAGACTTATAAACATTTTAGGTCTTTTAATGTTATATATTAACAAATGTTTTTTTAAAAAAAGAAAGGAAAAGAAATGGATGATTTGCAAATAAAAGGTAACTGGAACATCATTAAAGGTAAAATCAAAGAAAAATATTCGGATTTCACGGATGATGATCTTACCTATGCAGATGGCAAAGAAGATGAGCTTTTAGGCCGTCTTCAAATGAAATTAGGTAAATCCAAAGAAGAGGTAAAGGAATGGTTATCCCAATTCACTTCATAAATAAGGGGGCGCAAGCCCCTTTATATTTTTCCGGCCAATAGATAAAGAACCGCCATACGAATAGCTACACCATTCTCAACCTGATTAAGGATAATAGAATGATGTGAATCTGCGACATCACTGGTAATTTCAACGCCACGGTTGATCGGCCCGGGATGCATGATAACAATTTCTTTGTTAAGGGAGTCAAGCAATTCCTTGTTAATTCCATAATACATAGAGTATTCACGCAAGCTGGGGAAATATTTGATGGTTTGCCGCTCCAGTTGTATTCTGAGAACATTTGCCACATCACACCATTCTAAGGCATTCCTTACGTCAAGCTCTACCTTAACATCTAGTTCATTTATAAATTTGGGAAGTAGTGTTTTCGGGCCACAGACCATAACTTCCGCACCCAACTTTTGTAAAGCAAAGATATTTGATAATGCCACCCTTGAATGAAGAATGTCTCCGAATATACAGACCTTCTTCCCTTCTACTGTACCCATTTTTTCTCTTATGGAATAGGTATCGAGCAAAGCCTGGGTAGGATGTTCATGTGTACCATCACCTGCGTTTACAATTTTAGCATCCACATGACGGGATAAAAAATGAGGAGCTCCTACACTTGAATGACGCATTACAATCATATCCACCTTCATGGCCAGGATATTCTTAACTGTGTCAATAAGCGTTTCTCCTTTCTTTACAGAACTTGAGGAGGATGAAAAATTAATTACATCAGCGGAAAGTCTTTTTTGCGCCAATTCAAACGACAAACGTGTGCGGGTGGAATTTTCAAAAAAGACATTGGCTATCGTAATATCTCTTAAAGAAGGCACCTTTTTTATGGGTCTGTTAATAACTTCCTTAAAGTTATCCGCTGTCTCAAATATAATCTGGATATCCTCTTTAGTAAGATCTTTAATACCCAATAAATGCTTTACGCTCAGATGCTGCATTTTAAGCTTGATTCTTATTTATCAACCAAATATTATCTTCTTGCTTGCCACTTTCAGTCAATTCAACCAGCACTTTTTCTGACTCCAGACAATTGACTTTTTTCCCGATATAATTAGCCTGAATGGGCAAATCCCGGCTATATCTTCTATCCACCAATACCATCAACTCAACCTTTCTTGGCCTTCCAAATGCGATCATCGCATCCATGGCCGCCCTGACAGTCCTTCCGGTATACAGGACATCATCAATTAAAATGACATTTTTATCTTCTATAAGGAAGGGCACCTGAGTAGCATTGGCACGCAAAGGTGCGTCTTTTCTTCGGAAGTCATCGCGGTAAAATGTTACATCAATAAAGCCCAGATTAATATCCTTTTTTAAAATTTCTTTAAGTTTATTGCTAATTCTTTCTGCGAGAAAAACCCCACGAGGCTGAATTCCTAAAATTACGGAAT
>JBKBXU010000437.1:0-1889 GCA_046313675.1 Cytophagaceae bacterium | reverse complement strand
TGACAAGGTGAGGCAAGGAGGTGATCCCTTTTTGTTTGGCTCTACGATGTTGTTTTTTACATATCGGTCTCAGAAGATGATTTTGGAGGATATAAAAACAAGGAGGGCAAGCCCCCTTGTTTTATTAAGGCCTACAGGCTTACCATTACTTTTTCCATTATCTGTTCTAGTGACGCTGCCTCCATCGGTAAATCGAGAATTGTGCCGGGAACGATAGTTAGTTCCTGTGCGCCTATGTAAAACCCTCTGTTATCCCCTGCAGTAGCAACGACCAGGCTGGGTGTATCCGTAGGAATACGTACCTCATAATAAGCGCCTTTTTTAGCTGCCCGTATCATGGAGAGATTATTATCAAGGAAGAGTATCTTCACATCTGCCAAGGGATTTGAAGGCTTGATTTTTAGTACAGCCATCCGGTTTGCCGGGGTATTGATAAAATAGTCACAGTTAATCCAGCTTCCCAGGGTGGTAAGGGAGTATATGTAACCCATTTTTTCTTCCGCATTTGCTGAAGTATATTGAGCAACGGCCGCTTTCTTTTTTTCTGCCTGTACAGCTCGTAAGCTGTCGTTTTTCTTTATCAAAAGTTCATTTTCTACTTTTAACTTTTGTTGCCACTCTCTTTGATTGGCTTTTCTGCGCTTATAATTTTCTTTTTCACTCATCCAATACGCATATCTTGCCAGGTCAAATTCCGTGTGAGACAAGGTTACCAGCGGAACCTGTATGGAAAAGTTTTTGTCGCTTCCATGGACGATAAATTTATAACGTATTTTACTTGTAACGGGCCTTCCGCCAACAAATCCCGGAATCCAATCCCACGATGTACTTATGGATTTTAAAAGCATCTGATCAATTTGGGGATGAATGCCCTGGACAAGAAAAACCTTTTCCAGCTCTCCTACATCAGAAACGGTAAGATCTATGTACACATCTCCCTTAACGTTTCGCGGCTTTAGCGAAGCCGGATATTCTATGTTTGATAATAACGAGTCATAGCATTTATGACAAAATGCGATACCTAAATCGAGGTTGCTTAATTCGAAGCTTCCAGTGGTGATTATCATTTGAGGTGACTGGGAAATTATGTCCTGGGGTATGAGTGTGGTTGAACTGGCAGATACGGTGTTGTTCGTGGCTATCCATTCAATATTGCCTTCGGCATCTGTTTTAGACAGAAACAAGTCACTCGGCATGGTACTTTGGGAAGGAAATTTAACGGCTACAGGATTCTGTGGGTTTATGCTAACTTTTGTCTTGCTTTCCACATCCAGCAGAATCATACCGTTTGAACCTAAAAGCTCACCTTTGTCGGTAATTGTTGCAAGGTTATTGAAGAAGAGATCTTCTCGGGTATAAGCTTCTTTGAGTGTGATTTTCATAGAAGCAGAAGAAGGGGTAAAGCATCCTTTAGGTAGAAAAATTTCGGTTCCCTTTTGTCCGATGATCAGGGTATCTTTGTGGTTGTTTATAGTATACTTTTGCGAACTTGCTCCGTAATGTTCCTTTAATTCGGCGCTTAGGTTTGCTTTAATAATAACTTTATCTTCCTTACCTTTTTCCTCATAAATCGCTTCCTCTATTTTTTCCTCAATAATCTTTAGCTGGCTTTCCGATGGGATTTCTTCTCTTTGAGGTTCTGTGCAAGAAGCGATGAATAGCAACAGGCAAAAAGCAAAAATAATGTGATGATAACTTTTCAATGTTTCCATGGCTTAAAAATTTTAGTGTTGCTACCATAATGCAGGAAGTATAGAAAAGATACAGAAAAATTATTTTTTTGTGGAGTCGTTATGACTAAAGTGGGAATCGTTTATTCAACCGCTTTTGGCTCACTTATCTGTTCTGTGGTATCAGGTTTTGTCCCGTTTGCCTCTTCTTACACCCGG
>JBKBXU010000436.1:0-1927 GCA_046313675.1 Cytophagaceae bacterium | reverse complement strand
GTTGCCATTCCGAAATAAATGAGCAATCCTGTAATGTCAACTACGGTAGTAATGGCAGGGCTTGCAGCAACTGCGGGATCGCCACCAAATCGTTTTACCAAAAGTGGCAATCCTGCTCCTATAACAGTAGCTGTAACTACTTGTAAAGCCAAAGCCAGCGAAATCATAAGGGCTATAAGGGGGAGGGAATATGCTGAAGGGATGTCAGTCTCCCAACTCAAAAACAGCACCTTCCCGTATGCAAGCAATCCTAAACAAACAGCAAGTAGTAAGGAAACTTTTGCTTCTTTCCACAGAATAACAAACCAGTTACGGATAGTTATTTGTCCCAATGCCAGGGCTCTGACTACCACTGTTGCTGCCTGACTTCCGGAATTTCCACCTGTATCTGCCACCATTGGCATATAAAGGGCAAGAATGAGTAGTTTCTCCAATGCATTTTCGTAGCTATGAATAATTACACCTGATATAATACCTACTGCTGCCAATGACACAATCCACACTACCCGTTTCTGGAAGTGTTTAAATGTGCCCGTACCCATATAATCAAATGCTTCATTGGCTTGTGCAATCCCCATAAACTTTTGCATATCTTCTGAGTGCTCGGCACGGATTACATCAATTGCTTCGTCGTGGGTAACAATACCAACCAATTGATTTTCCCTGTTCAGGATGGGGATAGCTACCAAATCGTATTTTTCAATTTGAAGGGCTACTTTTTCTCTGTCTTCGTCCACATAAGCATATACAAAATCTTTATGCAGTGCATTTTCAACCCTGACAAAAGGCTCTGCCATTATCAGGTCTTTTAAGGTTATGAAGCCTTGTAACTGCTGATTTTTGTCTGTTACATATACATAGTAAATTGTCTTTTTTGAGGGAGCATCGCTTCTCACTTTTTCGATGGCTTCCGCACAGGTCATTTCACTTAACACAGTGGCAAAATCAGTACTCATTATGCCACCTGCAGTTTCTGGCGGATAAGCACTAAGTTTAATTACATCTTCACGTACATTTTTTGATAAAAACGGCAACAATGAAAATTGTTCTTTTTGGGTAAGGTGTTGAAAAAAGTCTGCCCGGTTATCCGAGGGCATATGCACAAAAATCTGTGCAAACCGTTTTTGTGAAACAGACTTGAAAAGGTTAAGCTGCTTCACCATCGGAAATTCAGAAAACAACTTTCCTTGTTGCTCTAAGGAAAAGCGGTCAAGGATTGTAAACAGATATGTTTCATCAATGGCTAAAAGTATTTCGCTTACTTCCACCACAGGCATTTTTTTCATCGCAGGTACCATCTCAATGAGTTGGTCGATGTGCTGAAATTCTTTGGCCAGTTTATTTAATTCTTGAATGTTCATAGTTATGAGTTATGAGTTATGAGATATGAGTTATGAGTTTACTTATCACTTATCACTTATCATTCATTACTCATTTTTCAGTTTATTTCCCATCTAACCTGTGTTACGCCGTATTCAAGCGTAAGCATACCTGCCAGTTTTTCCATTTCTAAATCGTGTTTGCCGTTGGCTAAAATTTCGGCTTCAATGTAAGTGTAGGCAGGATTGCCATTTTCACTGCTTTTCAGTGAGCGTAATTGCAGATGATTATCTTTTTTTAAGGAATTTAAAATCTGCACACGTAAATGATTTTCAACTTGTTCTTTGCAGCGAATTTTGAAGGAATAGAAAAAAGACCCGCCTTCTTCTTTTTGAAAAGAAAATTTGTTGAGCCTTAATCCTAAAGGACGAAGCAGCAAATGGGTAAGCATCACTGCAAAAGCCACTATAACAGCTTCTGCAAATAAGCCTACACCTGCCAAAGCACCCACTGCAGCAGAGCACCATATAGTTGCAGCGGTGTTTAGGCCCTGAATGCTCATACCATCTTTCATTATAACTCCGGCACCCAAAAAGCCAATACCTGT
>JBKBXU010000435.1:0-1954 GCA_046313675.1 Cytophagaceae bacterium | reverse complement strand
GGCTAATGTCAGATATCAGGCTTTTGATCAAGTGAGTATAATATTGTTCGATCTGAAGATCTTCTAAACTCAGGTTGTGTACATTTTGCCTGTGATCCGGTAATTGGTTAAAATAGGACAAGCTTTGCGCAGAGGAAATTTTTTCCAGAGATAATCTTTGTAAGAGGTTATCAACAACAGATCGTTGCCGCTGGAGATCTTGTAAAAACATTTGACCTTTACTACCTATGTATCCATGAGACAAGGCTCTTTCTTTTTGTAATTCATTAATTAAAACCCCAAGTTGTTCTACATCTTCAGCCTGCTGGATGACGGTCCTTATTCTGTTTAGTTGTTGCAATTCTGTTCGTACGCTTTCCTGTACAAAATATAAGAGGGGTATGAATAGAAGCGTCAGCAGCAGCAGAAGCTTTGCCCGGATATTTAAATTTTTAAGGAAATTCATAATTGAAGAAATCTGTTCAATAACTTACAAAACTATTAAAATGTTTAAACTTATAAAAGGAAGGCCGGATTTCCTGGGGTGCTTTGCAAAATAGTTCGTATTCTTAATTTTTTCCAAGATTAAACCAATCCGGTATTTTTCAGTTAATAATAAGCATCAGGTATGTGTTAATATTTGATTTAATTTTTCACATTTTTTAATAAATCTAAACATCTGTTATGGATCGATACGATGTTTGTGTGATTGGGGGAGGCCCTTCAGGATATGCTGCCGCAATGAGGGCGGTGGATTTTAAAAAACGCGTTCTTTTGATAGAGAAAGACCGGATAGGTGGTGCCGGTTTGTATAATGGAGCACTTTCATCCAAAACATTTTGGGAAATATCAAGAGGTGTGTCAGAGGCCAACCTTCGGCTTCATAAATATACCGGCAAGGATTTGAAAATTGATTACCGGGAAGTGATAAAGGACGTTACCGACACCATTTACCTTAGGAGGATACAACTTGAAACGCATCTTTTACTTTTGCTGAGAAAGCATAAGGATAGTGTAAGCTATATGAAGGGGTCTGCTTCTCTGGTTTCCAAAAATGAGGTTTTAATTAAATCAGCTACCGGGGAAGAGTTTCTGGTTTATGCGGATAACATTGTGTTGGCAACAGGCAGCAGGCCGCGGAAACTTGCCAATATTCCCATAGATGAAAAAAATATAGTTACCAGTGATGGAATAGAATCATTTACTGAATTTCCCAAAAGTATGGTTGTGGTGGGGGCAGGTGTGATTGGTTGTGAATGGGCTACCATTTTTTCCAACTTCGGTATGACCAAGGTGCATATTATTGATAAAGCCGATCGTATATTGCCTTTTGAGGATGAAGATATTTCAGTTACCGTCCAGACCCAGTTTGAGGAGAAAGGCGTAACCATTCACCGTAATTCACGTCTGATCCGTATGGCCCATGTTAATGATATGGTAGAATATGAACTTGAGTACAAGGATGGGCATACAGAAATTTTTACCGTGGAAAAAGCACTGGTAGCTGTTGGTAGGGTAACCAATGTAGAAGGGTTGGGCCTGGAGAAGTTAGGCATAAAATTAAAGCCCAATAATCATATTGATGACCTGGATACGCAAACCAACATACCCAATATTTATGCTGTGGGAGACTTGACGGCTGAATATGCTCTGGTAAATGTGGGGGAACTTGAGGGACGACATGCCATAGAAAAAATGTTCGGATTAAACCCTCCTCCTTTATCATATAAAAACATCTCAACCATTATGTTCTTAGACCCCGAAACTGCGGCGGTAGGCATTAATGAACAGGAGGCTCGGATGAGAAACATCAATTATAAAATGGTAAGCATAGATTATAGCCTTATCCCAAGGGCTATTGCCATGAGAAGAACAAGGGGTTTTTTCAAAATACTGGTAACCGACGATGATGAAATGAAGATCCTTGGCATGCGAGCTGTGGGAGAGCATGCATCATCTGCCATTCAGGCGGTAG
>JBKBXU010000434.1:0-1972 GCA_046313675.1 Cytophagaceae bacterium | reverse complement strand
ATCGTTTGCTACCGTAGTTACTTTTATAGGAAAAAGTGCCGGAATGGGGGAAGTCTTAAAATATTATTTTTTGGCCTTCTTTGGCGGGGTGTTATTGTTTTCAGGAGTTGCCCTTTTGCTGGGATTTGTCTTTGCATTATTTCCATATGGAGGATGGACGTATAAAAACCGGCTGATACGAGCTTTCTTTATCTCCTTTATAACGGTTACCTCCCTTTTATCTCTTTACTATTTGATCTTCTGGTTAAGTCAATAGGAAGTAAGTGCAAATGAAACAATGTTTGCACCCATTTGTAAGGCTTTTTGTCTGATATGTTCAGGATTGTTATGGACTGATTGATCTTCCCAACCATTGCCTAAATCTGTTTCATAAGAATAAAAGCAAACAAGTCGCCCCTCATAAAATAAACCAAAACCTTGCGGAGGTTTGTTGTCATGCTCATGAACTTTGGGCAGGCCATTTGGGAAAGAATATTTCTGATGGTAGATCGGGTGGGTAAAAGGGATTTCAACCAGTTCAAGCTCAGGGAATACTTTTTTAAGTTCCAGCCTGATAAATTTATCCATCCCATAGTTATCATCAATATGCAAAAAACCGCCTCCTGTAAGGTAGTTTCTTAAGTTCTTAGCTTCTTCTGCTGAAAATACCACGTTGCCGTGCCCTGTCATGTGAATAAAAGGGTATGAAAATATCTCCGGGCTTCCAACTTCTACAACATCTTCTTCCGGAGCAATATTTGTCTTTAAGTTGATGTTACAAAACTTTATTAAATTAGGTAAGGAAGTTTTATTTGCATACCAATCTCCACCGCCTCCATATTTTAGTTTGGCTATTTTAATCGAAGGAGTCTGGCCAAATGCAAGACCGGCAGATATGATTAAAGCAAAGATTAAAATGGAAAGCAGTGTATTCTTCATAGTTATGGTATTTCATTAACCAGGTTTAAGCAATGGCAGGCAACTACTCCGGCAGTTTCTGTTCGTAATCTGCTCTTGCCCAAACTTACAGCTTTAAATCCTTTATGTAAAGCCATTTTGACTTCTTCAGGTGAAAAATCCCCCTCAGGCCCAATTAAAATGGTATAATTGCTTGATTTTGGAGCTTCATTAAACAAATGTTTATTGTTTTCCTGATCAACATAAGCAATAAAACCGTTTTCACCTGAAAATGAATGGATAAAGTCCTGAAAAGAGGACATATCTGAAAGTTCAGGTAAGCGTAGATTTAACGATTGTTTTAAGGCGCTTATTGCTAATCGCTGAAGACGTTCAGGATTAATATGTTTTCTCTCTGAATGATGGCAAAGTAGAAAGCTTACCTTGTCAACACCGAGTTCTATACATTTTTCTAAAAACCATTCGGTACGGTCAATGTTTTTTGTGGGAGAAAAACCTATATGTATTGAATAGCTCTTTTCAAGCGAAGTGGTTTTTTCAAGAACTGAAAAAGCACATCTTTTAGGATGCGCCTCTTCAATTTTTGCTTTATAAAGGTTGCCTTTGCCATCTGTAACAGAGATTACATCATCCTTTTTGTGTCTCAACACATTGATGCAGTGTTTTGACTCTTCTTCTGATAATGTATTTAGTTCTCCTGATATGTCAGATGAATAAAATACCTGCATTATTTACTTTTAGCTACTTCAATATTTATGTCGCGACCTTTTATACGGGCCCTTTCCATTCCTCTGATGACATCATCCACTGAATGCTGTGGGATCTCAACATAAGAAAACTTATCATATATTTCAATAACTCCAATTTCTCTGCCGGAAATTTTTGTTTCTCCTGCTAAAGCTCCCACGATATCTCCAGGTCTGACCCGGTCCTTTTCTCCTACATTGATAAAAAGTCGAACCATATTGCTTTTGCTATCTCCTTTTCGGGCTTTCCCTTTCTTATCTCGGTCTCTTTTTCTGTCTCCTCTGTCATTGCCCTTGTCCCCATCTCTGTCTCTGCCTTTTCTACGTTC
>JBKBXU010000433.1:0-2034 GCA_046313675.1 Cytophagaceae bacterium | reverse complement strand
CAGTTCCCATTGTTTTCCGGATGCGGTAAGGTATCCGTAGTTCTTCAGCCTTCGCAAGCCCGATTTCAGGTGCAGCAGGTCCATAGACCTCCGGTTTAGCAGCTCTTCAAATTGCCGTGGTTTCAGAAAACTTTTGTCGGCTTCCCCCAACTGATAAAAGAGTTTCAGGATATTTTCTTCATTTATTCTCCGTCGGTTGTTTCTGTGCAGGAGCATTCGTGCTACAATGCCTCTTCCCGGTGCGAATGCGAAAGAGCTTAATGCTATAACAGAAACGACCATCACCATCCATGGACCGGTAGGCATTCCCGGATAGATGTAGGAAATGTATGCTCCGGAGACGCCGGAAAAAGCACCCAATGCTGCCGCAAGGATGACCATGACATGAAGTTTGTGCGTCCAGAAGCGCGCTGCCGCTGCGGGAGTGATGAGCATGGCGGCCATTAAGACTACTCCCGTAGCCTGTATGCCCACCACAACAGCTAAGACGGTGATTGTGGTAAGGAGCAATTCAAATGCCCTTATGGGCACTCCTATGGCTTTAGCGTATACAGGGTCAAAGGAGATCATCGTTAGCTCCCGGAAGAAAATAACTACGAGGGCGACAATAAGTATACCTGCCGTTCCGAAGACGAGCAGGTCATCGGCTACAATGGAGGCAGCTTTACCGAAGAGGAAGGTGTCCAGTCCGGTCTGGGAAGCATAATCGCCCTGCTGAATGGCCGTTAGGAGCAATATGCCTATGCCAAAGAAGACCGACAGGATCAATCCTATGGCAGCATCTTCTTTAAGCTTGGTTTTTTGGGTAATAAAATCCATAACCACCAGAGAGATCCATCCGGTGAAAAAGGCCCCGACTAAAAGCATTAAAGGATCTTTTGTGCCCGATAATATGAATGCCAGGCAAATGCCGGGCAGCACGGAGTGAGCTACCGCATCGCCTACCAGCGCCCGTTTCCGAAGCAGGGTAAAACACCCGACAACTGCCGAACTGGCCATTAGTAGGATAGAGCCCAATACAACGTATCGTATGTTGGGATCTGCCATTGAAAAGAATGCTATAAAGTTGTCCATCTAATTTTCAGTTTAAATGGCGTTTTTGCTTATCATAGCCCGGTACGTTTTAAAGTACCGGTGCTTGTCCAGAATTACGGCTACAGCTACGGCAAACAGTGGCGAAGCAAAGAATAACATCCTTCCGGCTTCGGAGGACAAAAACATATGAATGATAATAATTCCTGTAAATACCGGAAAACTTATATCCAGAGGGGCATACCAAGAGGCCCTCTCTTTCTTTCCTCCAAAGAACCCTGCAATAAGAATTGCCGAAAAGATGCCAAAAACGCTTAATAGTTCTCCTATACCTCTGAAGGAAGCCAATCGTACGATGGTATGGCGGATGTTTTCAATATGCTCCAGGGCATTGCTTATTCCGGCATCCGTTGTCAGCCCTATGTGCATGTCTATAAATCGACGTAAGGCGAAAACCAAAGCTCCAGATAAGATGATCAAAGGGATTTGCTTTTTAAGAGGTAATACATCTCTTCCGAAATAGACAATGGCAGGAAGGAAAAAGACAAAGGATTCCTTGGCAAAGAGTCCAAGAAATATAGCTGCAGCCAGTAACCATGGTATGCGGGCTTTTATTCCAAGAAGGGTTGCGACTATGACCAGCATATACAAGCTGTCGGTCATTGGCAGTGCTGCTATAACCTGTACCCATCTGGAGGTGATTACTGCTGCGACGGCGATCAGAGAGCTGATGGTTGATGCACCATAGGCTCTGCACGTGGCATAAATAAGCCAGGCACTCAGGGAAAAGACAAAGGTATTGACCAGGTAAAAACCAAGCTTCAAAGCCCAGTCGCCCTCCTGCCTGTGGGGCCAGATTGCTTCATACACCAGGTTTATTGGTTCGGAAAGTAAGGCTGCAAGTCCGGGAATTATGATCCTGTATCTGTGCGTAGGGTGGACATTCAGGTTGCCTTTGCCCATTTCCAAATAATTATTGGCATCCGGGATAAAGCTATAGTC
>JBKBXU010000432.1:0-2086 GCA_046313675.1 Cytophagaceae bacterium | reverse complement strand
GTTCCTTCTCCCGGGGCAGAATGGATACGAAAATCTCCTTTAAGAATTTCCGTCCTTTCCTGCATATTTGTTATTCCGTTTCCTGAGAATACAATTTTTCGTTTATTAATCGAGGAGTGATCAAACCCTTTCCCATTATCCTCTACACTAAGTCGCAGGTGGCCATTCAGCTTGTCAATAAAAATAGACACCTCATCAGCTTCTGCATACTTAACCGCATTATTCAGAGCCTCCTGAACAATCCTGTAAAGATTAACTTCAATAGGCTTTGCAAGTCGTTGATTATCCCATTCACAATCAAGGCACACTCTTACATTAGAATGTTTGGAAACCTGATCTGTCAAATGCCTTAATGTCGGAATCAAACCAAAGTCATTAAGTACAGAGGGCATGAGATTAAAAGAAATTCTTCGCGTTTCCTGAATTGTTTCCTTAATCTGCTTCCTCAATTCAACCAGTGCATCCTGCTCCTTTTTTGATTTAGAGCCTTTAATTCCGTCAAAATTAAATTTTAAGGCTGTAAGCATTTGCCCCAGACCATCATGTAATTCCCGGGCGATGTTTTTCCTCTCCCTTTCCTGCCCATCTAAAATAGAGGCTGATTTTATCTTTTGCTCGTTGATGCTTTGCCTAAAGCGTGAGGTAACGTCGGTATAAATCGCAATATAACCTTCCGGAGAACCGGAGGAATCCATAATTGAAACAATGGTTGCATCAAGCCAGACATGAGAGCCGTCTTTAGCCATATTCTGCACTTCATGATTCCACACCTGGCCTGAAGATATTGTCTCCCACATTTCATCATAAAAAGCCTTACTATGATAATGACTGCTGATCATAGAAAATCGTTGACCAATAAGCTCCCCGGGAGAATACTTTAGTATATCGCAAAATTTTTGATTAACAAAGGTAATCACACCAAACCTGTCGGTTCGAGCCAGAATATTTGCCCTTTCAACGGCAAAATTTATATCCCTTAAATCTTTATTAGATTTTTGAAGCGAAAAATTGGTAACTTTAAGTTTGTCTGCAAGCCCTTTAGCCTTCGACTCAGACTCTACAAGCTTATTAATCGTACTATTAATTTCATTAACGGTAGGACGGAATATAAATAAGCCTTCCAATACCAATGTTATTATAATAAGAACAAAGAGAATCAACTCAAGCCTTTTAAGTGTAAGCAACTTCCCTTTCGCCTCCTTATCAAACATATACACAATGTTGTCCATACCTTTGAAAAACTTATACTCATTATCAAGTATTACTGCAAGCTGAGCCTCCATTTTCTCTTTATCCGGATGCTCTTTATACCCTTCATCAGCAATTTTTCCGGCAGCCACCAGTATGTTCTCAAAATATGGATTTATATCTCTGAACATTTGCATAACCTCCGGACTATTATTTCCCGGCAACTGCAACGACTTATCTCCAAACTGCAACCCATTGTGGCCTTTCTGCCATTTTTTTAAAAAAGAAGCTAACTCATCCACTTTAGAAGATGCATCCGGGTGTGACACATCCTCCGTAATTAAAAGAGAGAATTTTACGATTTGCTGACTCATATACCTTTGCGAACCGGCCAGATTTACCACATGAGAGTCGGACAATTGATGATAGATTGCCCGTTGAATAAGAATCTGACCCAAGATCGTCATAACAGCAACCGCAGATAAGGCAATAATATATAAAACCTTAAATTTCTGGCTACTCTTTTTCCCCAATAAACCTGAAAAACCCTTAGTCATATTAAGTAAAATTACTTAATAACTTTCATCTTTCCAAATCATTTGCAAAGCATTAAAAATCAAACAAATAAAACTTTACACACCAACACATAAAAACAAAATAAATCATTTTTACAAAAAAATATATTCAAAGCTCTGGCATATAAATAAAAACTACGTATATTTACGTAAGATTTTAAAAACACATTTAGTGTTATATACTTATAACTTCATACTTATTTTATGAAAACGAACCTTACGAAAAAACCTGTAGTAATTATAGTTGGAAATTAACTACTGATGGTCTTCTTCAATTAAATAGTCTTAATGCTACTGTTGTTCCCGGTCCAACAGGTCCAACA
>JBKBXU010000431.1:0-2189 GCA_046313675.1 Cytophagaceae bacterium | reverse complement strand
AGGTGGAAAAGTGATCTTTTCACCGGAAGGAGACACCAACATCAAAGCAGACGTTGTCATAGCCGTTTACGGTGAAGATCCTTATGCAGAGTTTCAGGGAGATGTTAAACACCTGGATTTCGTGCCAAACGGCTTCGATGTCAACAAACTCAATGAATTCAAAAACAAAGGAATCCCTGTGGTATCTGTATTTTTGTCTGGTAGACCAATGTGGACTAACCCTGAGATTAATGCCTCAGATGCCTTTGTTGCCGCATGGTTACCAGGTTCTGAAGGTGGAGGAGTGGCAGATATGTTGTTCCAGACAGATCCTTCTTACAAATTTACAGGCCGTCTTTCTTTCTCATGGCCAAACACCGCCATTGTTGACGGTGGTACTACCAAACCGCTTTTTGCACTGGGGTATGGCTTAACGAATGAAAGTACTGAAACAGTTGCCTTGTTATCAGAAGAATCAGGTCTGGATAGAAGTCAAATGGCTTCAACTGGTCAATTCTATAGCAAGGGTGCACCAGTCGCTCCGTGGGAATTGAAGTTAAATTCAGGATCGCTTGTGAAACAAGTGGCAAGCTTCCCTACATCGGTAGGTGGTTTGATCATAAGCAAAACAGACCACAAAGCACAAGAAGATGCCTTGCGTATTAAATGGACAAAAGCAGACTATGATCAGGTTCGTTTAAGCGCCGGTACGCCAAGCGATATGTCTCGTCAAATGAATGGTGCCATGGAACTGGCGTTTTTTGCTAAGTCTTTTGGAGGCGATAAAGCAACCATTAAGGTAGGAATGGGTTGCAATCAGGAACAGCCATGCGATAAAACGTTGGATATTGTGATTGGGAAAGAGTGGAAAGAGTACCGCATCAGTTTAAGTTGTTTTGGTAACATGGGAGTAGATATGACGCAAGTAAGCACTGCCATGATGATCACGGCCGGAGAAGGTATGGATATCGGCCTTGGTGAAATAAGGTTGGAAACCGATATTGATACGAAGCCGGGATGTGATGGTAATTAATCCTCATTAAGTATCTTAAATAAATAATAGCTCACGTCGAAAGGCGTGAGCTATTATTATTTGAAGTTTAGATACTTTCCGGATTATCTGCAGGCCTCGAAAAACAAGAAGTACATCACCGACAATGAAAAAGTATGCAAGGCTATAAATTTGAAACATACTGACAGCGACTTAATCTTGGACGGTGGCAACTTGGTAAAAGGAAAGGATTGGGTAATTATGACCAGCAAGATCTTTAAAGAAAATCCGAAGTACAGCGAAAAGCATCTTTTACAGGAACTGGAAAATTTGCTTCAAGTGAGTAAGCTTATCATTATTCCCCAGGAACCGGATGACAAAATAGGCCATTCTGATGGGATTGTACGATACTATGATGAAGATACGGAGTTAATCAATGATTACTTCCATGAAAAGGGGGACTTCCCTGTTGCCTTTCGCATGGCTCTACATAATGCAGGGCTCAATTATTTAGAAGTACCTTACAATCCTTACAAAAACAGAAAGTATGATGAGGCGCACGGCCTATACATCAATTTTCTTGAGATGGCGAATTACATCCTTTTACCTGTGTTTGACTTGCCTTCAGATGATCTGACGGTAAAGCAATTTCAAGAGCTATATAAGGACATAACAGTGCGTACCATTCATGCCAGGGAGATATCTAAAGATGGGGGAGTGCTGAATTGTTGTACGTGGAATGTGAGGAGGTAATACTTTTTAATTATTTTCAACTTCTATATTTTATATACTATATGAATCTAAGAAAAAAATATTATCTCACTTTACCAAATGGTGAAGTTTATTCATTTACTTCAATTAACCTGCTTTTGAATATGATGAATATACCCTTTGAAGATAAACAAGAAATAGTCAAACCTTTTAGAGCGAAGTCTTTTGAAAAAAAAGAGGATAAAGTTTTTGTTTATGAGAAGTTGAACATTAAGATTGAATATAGATATTAATCAATGTGATTTTTAATTACTGTCATACGACTAAAATCTAAAATATTAAAAAAAAGCCCTTTTTGTGAACAATTAAGGCGATTTTCCTCGATTTTCAAAAACAGCCCCCTCATTTAAATTAAAATGCGTATCTGTAACATTACCACAAGGATTAATACCAATGAGTGCAAACGGCTGCGACCATGGTTCTTTCAAATACATTTGTACCGAAATAT
>JBKBXU010000430.1:0-2237 GCA_046313675.1 Cytophagaceae bacterium | reverse complement strand
AACATGCATACCACCCTGAAGGTCAAGACCAAGACCTAATTGATTCTCTTTTACCTCTTTATAAGTATAAGAAATTCCGAGAAAATTATAAACGGGTTCGTTATAGATAGAATCAAGATAAACTTGTTTCTTGCTGAAATCTACAACACCCTTCTCATCACTGGCATAAGCAACAGCATCTTTCTGAATATTGCTGGACACCAAAGAGAAGGACAAAAAGTATAGACATAGTAAAGTTACTATGACTGTAAGTCCAATAATTATACCTTTATTTCGCATAATGAAATAATTTTAAAATTTTAAAGTGTGTTGAATTAATTATTAAGTTGTAAATAATCAAAGGTAGGTATTAAATACCTTAAAAAACTAAGGGGCATTGGGAGAAATAACGTAGCTGAATAAAATTTTAAAGTAATTAAAAAAACATGTCGATACTTCCGAATAAAAAGTTTTATAAGGAATAGATACAAACGGCTTATTAAGAATAAGATAAAGGCCTTTATTCAAATCAACCTGTATAAATGGAATTACAGCCTCAAATGACGCTTCGGATATTCTTTCCTCTGAAGTATCACCATTATCATCAGAATCAGCGAGTGTAGTGCTTTGGGTTTTGTCAAATGAAGGCAATATGCTTCTGCCCTCCAATGAGAATGCCATCAGAGCTCCTATAACTAAACAAATCGTGAAGATTTTTGTAATATTAAACAGACGCATAATTGCTATTTCATTTACAAACATATGTATAATAAAAAAAATTTCATAATAACGAAGTTTTATTTTCTGCTTTCAGGCTACTCTGCTGAAATTCCCATATATTTACGCTATTGAAATATTAATACAAAATTTTAAAAATTAAATTAATTTATGAATCCATGGCATAACGTACCCTTCGGAAATGATGCACCAAGAGTAGTTGAAAGTATTATCGAAATCCCTAAAGGTTCTAAAGCTAAATATGAACTTGAAAAAGATAGTGGGCTGTTAAAACTTGACCGGGTATTATTTTCGGCTGTTCATTACCCGGCCAACTATGGCTTTATCCCTCGCACATACTGTGATGATCACGACCCCTTAGATATTCTTGTTATTTGTTCTATTGATGTGGTGCCGATGTGCCTAATAGAAGCCAAGGTTATAGGTGTAATGCAAATGATCGACAACAACGAGAAAGACGATAAAATAATAGCCGTAGCTAAAAATGATATGTCTGTAAACCATATCAACGACATCGAAGAATTGCCGCCTCATACCCTTATTGAAATGAGAAGGTTCTTTGAAGACTATAAAAAGCTGGAAGAAAAGCAGGTTATCGTACAGCGATTCCTACATAGGGAAGAAGCTTATAAAATTATACAAGAGGCTATAGATTTATACAAAATAACCTTTTCAGACAACAAATAATCTTGGTATGCAATAAAACTTTCTAATGCATACCAGTATAAATAAGGGTGCGCTGAAAAACACCCAAAGTATTGATTTGAATACCGTACATGGTGTTTTTGAAAATTAAGTGCAAAGCGAACAATCTACTTTATGGCCTCACATTCGAAGTATTTCAATACGTCTGTAAGGCCATGCGTATCTTGCACACTTGTGACTTTTTCAGCAGGCTCTAAATAAAGAGAGGAGGCATTTTTAATGTCTCCTCTCTTTATTTTATTTTAAGAAATTACTGTTTGATAAATTTTGCGTATTGTGCGATTCCATCATTAGTTATTCTAATGATGTAAATTCCTGAAGGAAGGAAGCTAACATCAAGTTTTACATCTCCATTACCTGAACTCACTGTATTTTTTTGTAACCAAACCTTACCGGTTAAATCTGATACTTGCAGATCTATGGTAGTACCTTCTGAATTAAACTGAACATGAAGATCATTATTGGCCGGGTTAGGGAACAACTTAAGTTTATTTTTGACCTCCAGGCCATTTTGGGTAGAAGAGACAATTTTTCTATCAGGAAGAGAAAGTGCCTGACTCAAATTTCCAGCTTTTACAGCTTCAACCCCACCACATACAGCAACAAATGCAGAATTATAATTTATAGCATTCTCATTTGAGGCATAGCTACACGCATGGTCAACATAGGCCTTCGCCGCTTTTCTTGACGGATATGCAACAGGACACCTGTGAGCATCGTCAAGACTTCCATTAGGACCTCCCATGATTAATCCGGGAACCGGATCTTCATTACCATCAGAGCGTGAGATTCTGTGATGTGGAAATCTTGGAGAA
>JBKBXU010000429.1:0-2268 GCA_046313675.1 Cytophagaceae bacterium | reverse complement strand
GTCGTTTAGATCCCAGTCATTTCCCGGAGCCCCTCCACTTACAATAAATATTTTTATATCCGGATTTATCTCTCGTGCTTTGGCAGTGACATTGTTGAAATTGTTTGTATTGAACCAGGAATACATGTCATTGAACCACAAAGAACCATCAGACTGCCCGTTAGCTGTTCTTCTTGGATTGAGTGAAAAATAGTAAAGATGTGTCAGGTTTTGATATTGAACATTTTGATAAGCCGCAGAATACCTGTAATTAGGAAAGTAGCCTATGATCTTTTGCGCATGGCATTTAATAGATAAAATGGCTAGAACAAAAATAAGGATGGTTTTCATGCTACTATCTGAACGAATTTTTTAATACTACAATTGTTAGTTGTATTATTAAAAGTAAATATTGCATATTTACAGGAAGAAAGCAAGATGAAATTTTTGTGTGCGGATCTATTAGTAAATGACAAGTTTCAGAAACCCACTATTAAATCCGGGAGGAAGGTCGTCGCAGGAAATGCCAAATCGTATGTCGTAATTTCCAGGTTTTTTAGGTAAGGCAGTTTTAATTTCCATTACAAAAAAATCTCCCGGAAGCACCTCTTGATCTGGTATAATTACATGAGCACCATTAAGGACCATTTTATTGTTTTGGTGAATAAGAGTATGGACATATGCAGGTTGGGTTTCCTGAAACAGAACCGGAAAAATGAAGTTATTCCTAATTTCTACAGAAATACTCACGCTGTCTAAAGATGTCTCTATGGATTTGTGCTCAGGCTCTATCCATAATTTATTATACGAGCGAAAGTTATTCTGCTTTTTTATAAAGACTGTTTTGTTTTTTAGAGCTAGTGAGTCAGATTCGTTTAGGGGATAGTTAAATATTATTTTTACTTCCTTGCCTTGGATTTTATCTTCTATGTCCCAAATATTGTACATATTACTTCTATAGCTGAATGCATTGTAGCTATGGCCGATTTTACCGGAGTAAAAGGTGTATTTGGAAGCAAGCTGATAAGAGTTTTCAAATACTACAGGACGCCCTTCTGCAATTTGATCAATATTTTTTGCCCAATCCTTCCACCCGTGAAACTGGGTTTCAATATTCATGTTAAGTGGTACATTGGTCATTAAAAGAATCCTGGCTGCCGCTATAAAAATTATGGTAGGGATAAAGAGATACAATATCCATTTGCGGTGATGACTTTTGTATAGGTTTTGATGTGCCAGTACGATCAAAGGAATAAATGCAGGAATAGTCCAGTTTGCTTCTACCCAACCTTTAAACGATGTAATGAAGAAAAAGGAAAATATTCCTACGGCTGTCCATTTTAAGGCTTTTTCAAAATCGCCATTAGTTTTCCCTGTAAATGCTGCCCACAAGACCACAAGTCCTATTAAGGGGCCGGTTACAATGAGCTGCCCTAATAAATAATCCCAGGTAAATTTAAATTGGTACGGTGCATTAGAACGGTAGATTAAATGATATTTTACAGAGGGGTAGTCGTGTAGAATCTGCCAAATAATATGGGGGGTAAAAAGTAAAATAGATATTGCTGTAACCCTCCAAAAAGAACCTGTTGTCAATAATTTTGGATTAGATAATATTACAAAAAATATAACAAGTATACCATGATATTTGCTGTACATGAGTAATGCTATTGTTAAGGCCAAAAAGGCCTCACTGTAAATGCTTTTTTTATCCAGATAATTCTTGTAACCTACAAAGAATAAAGCAGTAAAAAGAATTAAGGGGATATCGGGTACAGCCAGAAATCCTGATGCATTAAACATACACATCCCCAGGCATAGGCTTGCAAACAGTATTATGTCTTCCTGGCCTTTATTTAGCATTTTGTAAATTAGAAAAACCGAAAGAGTACTGGCAAGGACTATAAGCAACCTTACACCGAGTTCGTTTTGGAATAACGAATACCCTATTTTTATAAACAAAGCCACCATAGGTGGATGGTCATAGTATCCCCAGTCCAAATGCTGGGAAAACATCCAATAATAAGACTCATCGTGAGAAAGTTCAGTGAAATATGCCTGAACTAAATTGATTATCAGCCAGAAAAAGAGTAATATATAAATTCCTGAATTTTTATTCTTTGTGGCTAACATAGCTTTTAGTAAATGCAATCATAAAGATAACGTATATTTTTTTTTATGCTTATAAAGCTGGAATGAATATTCTATTTTACTATACCTTGTCCCTGAATTAAATCATCTGCCTGAATGATGGAGGTCATTCATTTTTGCTGCAAAGGGGCGTATTTT
>JBKBXU010000428.1:0-2279 GCA_046313675.1 Cytophagaceae bacterium | reverse complement strand
ATTCATGGTACAAGTTATTATGATCAGGCTCCACGCTTCACAGATGTAATGAAGAGTTCGGGAAACTGGATTACTTTTAATGCCAGCGGTTCTTCTCCATGGGATACCCATCAGAGAAATGCTATGCCAAAAGATGTAAATGGCTATCCTACCAGAATTCCATTTACACCTTCGGGAGGTGTGCCACAGGCATGCCGGTTTATGATCAATAATTATTATGTAGGGAAATATGTAATCCTTTATGATGGTGTAGGTAGGTTAAGGGTAAACGGAGGTGTTTCAAGTTCGGTAAGTAATGGGAAAATTTATTTGGACTTTACCGGACAGGGCAACAATAGTTGGATTGATATTCTTGAGTCGCAGGAAGGGAATCACATAAGAAATATTAGAATTTTACCTGTAGAATATGAAAATAGCCCAAATTCTGCTCCTCTTTTTCTTCAGGAGTTTTTAGATGGCTTAGAGCCATTCCATACCCTGCGTTTCATGGATTGGACCAAAACAAATGATTCCAATCAGGAGATCTGGACGGATCGGCCTACACCAAGCAGTCACACTCAGGCATCTGTAGGTACCAGTATAGAATATGCTATTGAATTGTGTAATATATTGAAGGTAGATGCCTGGTTTTGTACACCACATAAGGCGGATGATAATTACATAAGAAACTTTGCAAAACTTGTTAAAGAGCAGCTGGATCCAAGCTTAAAGGTATATATTGAAGCTTCCAATGAATTGTGGAATTGGCAATTCACCCAGGCAAAATATGTTCTTGATAATGCCCCCGGCCACAGAAACGCCTATGTAAGCCAGGACCTGGCCAAGTTGGGTGCTGCCGGGACAAATCATCCGGAAAAAGACGCCTACATGATGGCCAGAACCTTTAGGATATGGGAAGAAGAGTTTAGCAAAGACCGGCTGATACGAGTGGCTACGGGTCAACATAGTTATATGGCTACATCAAGGCGAGTTCTTGAGTATCTTTTTAAAGTTGATAAGAAAGGTTGTGACATGTATTCAGTGGGTGGTTATTTTAATTTTGATAGAGCTGACCATCCAAAATGGCTTGAATCATGTCAAACAGGAAACCTTGTAAAACCGGCAGAAATTATTGAAAGCGCCCACAGGCAATTTGAAAAAGGAGAGAAAACATGGACGTTAAGAACTGCTGAAATTGTCAACGAATATCCAGGAGTAGCATATTCTGTATATGAAGGAGGACAACATATGCAACCTCATCGTCAGGAAGTGCATTGCTATAACCAATCGGTCTATGATGCGCAGATCCATCCTGATATTTATGGTATGTACATGAAGAATTTTGAAAATCATGTAGACCCAATAGTCAACTGCCAGCTATTTATGGCTTTTAGCTATGCAAGTAGAAGGGAGCATAGATATGGATCCTGGGGACATTTGGAGAATTTTGGCCAACTTAAGCAGGATTTGAGAAAAGTGGCTCCAAAATACCAAGCCTTATTGGATGCAAATACCCCGAAAGGAACAACACCACCGCCACCAAACCCAATTACTTTACGTAACCCGGATAACCCTGCCAGTACAGTAAATGGAATACATTCTGCCTATTATGAAGGTATATGGAACAGGCTTCCTGATTTTTCTACCCTAACGCCTGTAAAAGAAGAAAATCTTACAAATTTCAGCATCGCTTCTGCTCAACAAGCTGATCATTTTGCTTTCAGGTTTACGGGCTATATAGATGTACCTGCCGATGGGGAATACACATTTTTTACAAATTCTGATGATGGCAGCAAGTTGTATATAGGTACTACTACTGTAGTGGACAATGACGGCTTACATGCTGCAAGGGAAGTGTCCGGAAAAATAGGGCTGAAGAAAGGTAAGCACGCTATTACGGTAGAATATTTTGAAAACACCGGGAACCATATTCTCCAGGTAAGTTTTGCCGGGCCTGGGATAAACAAAACTCTAATTCCTAATAATGCCTTATATCGCATAGGAAGAGAGAACCAGCCACCTTTGGTTTCCATTACCTCTCCTTCCAATAATGCGGAATTTTTAGCAGGTTCTGATGTTACTATTACTGCATCAGCTTCTGATGAAGATGGCACTGTAAGTAAAGTTGAGTTTTTTGCTGGTGCTACTAAGATAGGGGAAGTTGAAAATGAGCCTTATACTATAATATGGAGCAATGTGCAGGCTGGTACATATTCCGTAACTGCAAAAGCGACAGATAATGATGGAGCTTCTACCATCTCCACAGCAAGAAATATAGTTGTTAATACGCAGGTACTCCC
>JBKBXU010000427.1:0-2283 GCA_046313675.1 Cytophagaceae bacterium | reverse complement strand
GTTTGTACCCAGTTTGAAGGTATTCCTAAAGAATCTTTGGCATTGTAATAATAGTGTTTGAAGTTATTTGTGTTAATATCCAGGATACCTATACCGGAACTAAATCCACTGACCCATATATTGCCCTCATCATCCTCATAAATACTTCGGAGTTTATTGTTCTTAAGCGATAGTGGATTGTCGGTTTCATGTTGATAAGTAAGAACTTCAGGTTTCCCCGGAGTGATTCTTTTTAAACCACCACTGTAGGTTGCCAACCATATATACCCTTTAGAATCTTCAATTAATGAAACAATCGGAAAATCTGCCAAATTACCTTTTCCCGGAACAGGTTCGTAGGGTTTGGGGTACTTTTCGCCTTTAGGAATTATATAAAGACCTCCACCGTCTGTAGCAATCCATAGATTCTTTTCTTTGTCCTCGATAAAATGAGTTACTATTCCATTATGAATGTTTTTTCCTGAAAATTTATTGTTGCGGTAAAGGGCAAACAAGTTGGTTGTAGAATTTGAATAGGCAATTCCATGCATAAATGTGCCAACCCATATATTGTTATTTCTGTCGTTAAATACAGTAGTAAGATTTTTACATGGAAGTTGGGCAATACCATCGTCCGTATAATGATAGAATAGTTCATTTCTTGAATCGAATATATCGAGTCCGGAGCCGTCAATAGAAATCAGCAGTTGATTCTTTTTATAAGGGTGTATGTTGGTAACATTATTACCTAGTATACCATTAGGGTTGTTTGGGTCATATTTATATGATTTTAAATTTCCTTGGTTATCAATTACCTTAAGGCCTTCACTGGTAGCGAGCCATAACATTTCCTCTTTATCGGAAAGTATTTTGTTGACTTGATAACCGTTTCCATACTTTTCCCTTAAATCTTTAAATTTATGTGTTCCGGCATTAAATTTAAGTAATCCATTGTCCGTGCCTACCCAAATATTTCCATTAGTATCAGCAGCTAAGCCTATAAAAAGATTTTTATAGTTAGGTGATGTAAAGCGATAATTTTCAGGTTCCTTACCCAGTGAAGAAATTTTGTAAAGGCCTTCATTTTCAACAGTGACCCAAATATTTCCATAACGATCTTCAGTTATAGATTGAAAATCACCGTTAAGCTTTTCCAGACATTTGAATTCAGTGTTATTATAATTTAAGAAGTAGTCCTTGATTCTATCATATAAATTTAAGCCACTTCTTGTTCCAATCCAGATTCTTCCCCGACTATCGCTGAAAATAAATTTTATATCGCTACTTGATATGGAATAAATATCATCTTTAGCACTTTTATATGTGGAAATCTTTCTTCCATCGTATTTAAACAGGCCATGTTCAGAACCGAACCACATAAACCCTTTTTCATCTTCAGAAATAGTACGGACTATGGTTTCATTTAATCCAAGTGACTTATCTAAGTTTTGAAAAATTAAATACGGCTTGTCTACAGAAAATGCTTTTGTAAAAGAGAATATGTATAAAAATATAAAAAGAGGTATCCAGTTTTTAGGCATAGAACTATAAATATGCTTTATATACGCTTTTTATGCCCTAAAAGGTTAAGGTTTAATAGAATTTTCTTAAACAAACTTAAAGAAAAAGTTTACAGTATGTGATTTTGAGGAAAATCAATTATGAAAATTGATCAGTATTCTTTAATTTAGGATAACTTCTCTTCTTACAGGGGCGAATGCGGGAGTGCATCGCCCTTTTTTTATTTTAAAATTTTCCTGGCTCTGCTTCTGAATGCCGGGCTTGAATAAGGTAATTGATCTTCAACGGTAATTTTAAGTTCATTGAATAAATCCGGTTCTTTTTTGCAAATATTCGCAAGGACTGTAATAGCAAAGACTTTAATTGCTACAGGACTTTTCTTATTTGAAAGTAAGTCAAAACAGGAATTAGTTGTGATTCCAAGTAGATGTTCCGGTAGATTATAATTCTGCAATAATGCTAACGTATTCCGCTTTACGCCATTGTGAACATCTTTAGTTAACTGCTGTACCATTCTTTCCAGATAAGGATTAAGTAAAGAAGGGTTTTTGTCGCCCAGGGTACGTAAAACCCAGGCAGCTCTTTGGGCGACTGTATAGTCGTCTTCAAAAAAATAATCCATTAATTGAGAGAAAAGGAGGGGGTTCTCCTCAATATAGCAAGCAATTCTAAGGGTGTTTGCCTTTGAATGTTCTTTAATTAGCTGTTCTTTTATGTTCATCTGATCAAGAAAACAGATCCGACGATAAATACCTGTCACCCCGGTCGCATATAATGCATACA
>JBKBXU010000426.1:0-2340 GCA_046313675.1 Cytophagaceae bacterium | reverse complement strand
AAACTGCTGACCCGCCTTGGTTCGTGTCTCCAGTTTAAATATAGAAGTTTATGGATTTTTCAACATCTTTTGGTTTAATAGGTTTGTAGGGTACCTTTAAACTTTAAAGAGGCACCCATGGTTGATTATATAATCGCCCGGTTCTAAGAGTGCACACCATCCCAATAGGGATTAATTGACATATATGACTCGTTCAACAGTAGTATTTACAGATGAAACCCAAAGCCACGAGGCTGGAATATCTTTAGGGAATAAAATAATGGATGGATTGAAAGGCAGGAACCCCCATGTGGTTATCTTATTTGCCTCGTCTATTCATGAATACGAACTTTTGCTAAAAGGCCTTAAGCAATCCTGTAATCCGGAGATTGTTGTTGGTTGTTCATCTGCAGGGGAGTTTACTTCATCTCAATCAGGTACAGATTCTGCTTCTGCTGTAGGTATCTATTCCCTGGATATGAAATTTTCTGCAGGAGTCGGCAAGGCCATTAGTAAAGACAGGATGGATGTTGCCGATAACCTTGTTTCTGCTTTGCAAGGTGTTGAAGATTATGAGTATCCATACCATTCTGCATTAATTCTTGCTGATGCGTTGTCTGGACATACTGACGAGTTAATAGATATACTGACTGAGAAAACATTTGGTACTTACCAATTTTTTGGAGGTGGAGCCGGAGATGATGCCAAATTTGAGAAAACGCACGTTTTTTTAGACGAGCAGGTTTACACTGATTCAGCGATCATATTAGAAATATTGTCTAATAAACCTGTAGGAATCGGCGTTCGTCACGGGTGGAAACCCGTCGGAGATAAAATGAGGGTTACAGAATCAATAGGAAGCAAATTAGTTAGTATAAATGCCATGCCGGCTGTTGAGGTATTTACACAGTATGCTAAAAACACCGGACAGGATTTCGACGTAAGCAAGCCCATTCCTTTTTTTCTGCATAATATTGTAGGTATGGAAATGGAAAATGGTTATAAATTACGTGTGCCTCTCGTTGTAGAGTCCGATGGCTCAATTATTTGTGCTTCAGATATTCCAACAGGAGCTATCATTTCCTTCATGGGTATTGGAGAGGATGCAGCAAGTCTGGCAGCAGAGGATGCCACTAAAGCAGCGTTAGAGCAACTTCACCTAAACAAACCAAGTGTCGCACTTTTTTTTGATTGTGTAGCGACAAGATTGAGGATGGGTAAGGAATTTAATGTGGAATTAGAAAAAGTTAAAAATTCTTTGGATCCTGCTAAATATGCAGGGTGTAACACTAATGGTCAAATTGCCCGAGTAGAAGGACAGTTTAGTGGTTTTCATAACTGCACAGCAGTAGTATGTATTATCCCTGAGTAATTTGAAGAGCAATGAAAATGAATTTTAATAAAATCATTGCCAGCCTTGCCAATAAAGACAATAGAATAAAAGCGGCTAAAGAGTTAGCTCAAATATTGAATAGTGAGGATATCATTATCTTCATACATGACCCACAAATACAAATGCTATTGCCGGGGCCAGGTTTTCCTCAGACTTTACAGAATTTTGACGCCTGGAAAGATTTTTTGCATAAGGCTTTAAAAGAAATTCATAGAGGGCTTGTTCCTTATCCCGATAAAATTAGCATGTCTACGGCCATAGGAATCCCTGTTGAAGGATCTGTTGTTGTGTTGATTGGTGGCAATCCCTCTGAAAACGATATTGAACAGCTTCAGGATATATCCCCCATAGTTATCAAACTACTAAAAGAAGAATATCAGTCATTAACAAGTTTCAGTAAAATGGTGACTGCTTCTAAAGACATTGAAAAAGCAGAACGTATTGCAAAAGCATTGGATGTAATCAGACAAAAACTTAATTTAAGCTATGTGGAATTAAGTAAAAAAAATGAAATAGAATTGAAAAGAGGAATTTATGTTTACTCTTCTGGTCCGAGTTATGAAACACCCGCAGAAATTCGTTTTTTGAAGAAAGCTGGTTGTGACGCAGTGGGAATGTCTACGATACCAGAAATATTATTTGCATCAAATAACGACCTACCAGTAGTTGCAATATCCTGCATTACCAATTACGCAGCGGGAATAACCGAAAATAAACTGAGTCATGATGAAGTCACTGATACAGCAAATATTGTAAAAGATAAATTTTCTAAACTTCTTAAATCCATAATAAAAGAACTTCCTCGAAGCTGGAACAGTTAACTTTTATTAAAACGCCATTAACATTTTTAGTTGAGAGAGCAGACAGATAATTGCTGTCTCGCTCCTCAATCTGTTTCTTCCAAGATTTACTGCAATTCCACCCTTTGCATTTAATAAATTCAATTCACTCTCAGTAAAATCACCCTC
>JBKBXU010000425.1:0-2347 GCA_046313675.1 Cytophagaceae bacterium | reverse complement strand
AAGTAAAAGTTTTTTCATGCTATAAGTTTTAAGTTGAACTAAAAATAAATCCTTGTACGTGCTAATATACAAAAGGTTATGGAAGTATGATAAAAAACAACCACCTAATCCCTCCTAAAATAGGAGGGGCTTAAGGTTTTTCTTGCTATAGATAGACTGCGGCTACCGATATACCAGTGCATTCCGTCATTAACTAAAAAGCTTGCGATAGCCTGTGGCTACTATAAAGCAATTTTCAACTTTACACTACCAGCAGATCAAGTAGAAAAGGTACGAGCTGCAAGTTCGCACCAAAAACAACCACCCCAACCCCTCCTAAAACAGGAGGGGTTGGGGTTTAAAATTTAAAGTATATTTTACTTTGGTAATCCGTGAACTGGTCGTAAAAAAAAACACCCCGATGCTCTAGGGAGTAGAAAAAGTTTAATTTGGATTTTATTGTTTTATTATAAGCTTCTCTGAAAATATCATTTGGCCATCAGCATTGAGTCCTTGAAGGATATAAATGCCTTCTTCCATTCTTGAAATGTCTATGGTAGAATTATCCGCATGCGTTTCAAATACAGGAATTCCCAATGTTGTTAATAGTTTTACCCTGCTGGTACCTTCAGGTATAGATACATATGAATTTGCAGGATTAGGGAAAATGGCAGTTGTTGGTTTATGAAAAATTCCCAGGGATAAAGGGTCATTGTCTAATGAAAAATCAGTTGATTTATAAATTCCATATTCTGAAGCTATAAACATAAGGTTCCCTTTTGTGCTGATCCTGGATGCCCTATTATGGGCTACCTCTGATAACCCGGTGACAGATAATTGAGTCCAGGATTGTCCGTTGTCGGATGAGCGTACAATATTATTGGAATTTGGTGAGTCAAATAAAACTACATAAATATTTCCATTGTCATCTATAGCTATATCTCTTAGATAACCATCGTAATCTCTGTAATCAAAAATCTGGCTCCAATTAGCGCCATTATCCGATGATTTGTATATATAATAGCCAATGCCCATGAATAAATCTGATCCATTCGTTGATAAGCATGTTAAACTCGTATCGGGTAAACCGGTAGTCGATACGACACTCCAGTCTTCTCCATTTGATGAAGTATAAACTTTGGGTGATGTCGTATAGGTACTTTGATCATAGTCTAAAGATAAGACGAAAAAGGTTCCGTCATCTTTTATAGCCATATCATCAGGAACAAAAGGATGGTTAAAACCATTTGAGCTTAAATTCCATGTGTATCCATTATCTGTGGACTTATATATACCGAAGCCGGCTCCTGCATACATATCAGAGCCATGAAAGGTAAGGAAATAATTCATCGTATCCGGCAATCCTGTTATGGTCATCAAAGACCAGTTGTCTCCCTGATCTATGGATTTAAATAATCTTGCCTGAGTAACATGATAGGGTCCACCATCTATAGGAACTGATTCAGTTCTTATGGCAAATACTTCCCCTTCACTGTTTATGGCAATATCATTTGGTCCATAGTCTAAGTTGTATCCTTCAGAAGAAGATGTCCAGGTCTGTTGTGAATGGCAAAAAAATGGTAATAAGATAAATAGAATGTAAAAATGTTTCATGAAAATTGATTTTTTTTGAGTGTTAATTATCACCAATTTACGATTTTTTTAATATAAGGTTGTGCTTTTTTTTAAATTAAATAGTTCACTATCAATGATAATAGCAATTCTATCGCCGTAGAGGATATAAAGAATGAACCTATCTGGGTATTGAGAGGGGAACATATTAGGCGATGCAAGCGTCATTCCCGCTAAACCCTAATTGCAAATGAAGGCTATTGGTGTTATTTAGGCTGTGAGAAAAAGTTAAAAAGTAAATTCAATATTATTCCAATTAATACAGAAAAAAGAGGCAAAAGTAAAATGAAAATTATGGGGAGTAAGAAGTCTTTTTCCTCTAACAAGGCAAAACTATATTGTATTTTTTTTGTAGTTAGGATTGAAAGTATGAAAGTCGCTACTATATGACTGATTAAGATTAGACTCTTTGTTTTTTGATTTTGTATTATTTTTGTGTAATAAAATAGTTTTTTACTTTTGGTTAAATAGATAATAGGAATTACAACTATTAAAGAAATTAGACACACTAATATAAATAGAGTCTCATGTTTAATGAAATCTTCTATTTGCCATCTAATTTCCTTATTTTTTATAACAAACACTTCTTTATAGGAATGATTGCTGGTGATGTAATTATTTAGGATTAGGCGTTTACGTCACACTCTATTAATTTAAATGGTGGATGACAGATCATTCGCTGTACCAGCTTGTGGAATATCTTTCCGGCTACCTGCCGCCTGTTAAACCTAAAACA
>JBKBXU010000424.1:0-2400 GCA_046313675.1 Cytophagaceae bacterium | reverse complement strand
TATATTAGGTTTATATGCAACGCAATATGGATGAGTGGCGTCAATAATGGCTTTATTGAATTCAAAAATCGGGTCTTCAGTGTTTTTTAAATGAGCAGGTATCTTATGAATATCTGTATCAAGTCCGACACATAAATAAGATTTTTTGTTCTGAATTTCCCTAAAAAGCTGTTCCTTGGTCATAAAAAAAGCCGTTATGTTAATAACGGCTCTAAATTACAATATAATTTGATTCTTAGCGAAGATCTTCAACTTTTACTCCCGGATATTTGGAAGGGACAAAGGTAAAATAGCTATCTTCTAACTTAAGATCATGCTGAATGCTGTTGATGATGTAACTGTATTGTGTGCCATCTTTATCAAATAATTTCCAGCTTTTAATGGTATTATCTGTTTTGCTGATCACAAGTCTGATTTTATAAATGGAATTCTTTTTGTCAAGAGGTTCAAGATCTACCACATTGTATACTTTTCCACCTTCGGAAATTTCAGACATCAGAATATACTTGTAGCCTTTTTTATATTTTGTAAAAATATTGCTTGGGGTAATGTCTTCCTCATCCGGCTCGTAGTTGGTAATTAAGGCCTCGTTTGATGCTTTCGTATAGGTCCATACAGTTTTTCCATTGTTAATAATTTCCTGTCCGGCCATTTTCAAATTAAATTTCCCGCCTTTTACAGCAATTTCTCCTTCCGCTTTTTCATTAATACCTTTATCGGTATTCTCCATAGAGGAAGTGAATTTTGCCTTAAAGCCGGACATGTTCTGATATTTTTTGCTCATGGCATCCAGAATAGCCTCTGCCTTTGGATCATTCTGGGCGTGCAGTATGTGGCTAAACGAAACCAATGCTACAATCAGATAAATAACTTTTTTCATTTTTTTATTCATTTTAAAAGAAACTTCTCAAATAATTAACCTTTATTATTTAAGCTATTCAATAATTGTTCCAAACTATATTCATCCGGTATTAAAACTTCCCGGGCCTTACTTCCTTCAAAAGGGCCTACTATACCTGCGGATTCTAATTGGTCTATTAAGCGGCCTGCCCTGTTATACCCCAACTTAAGCTTTCGTTGCAACAGAGAAGTGCTCCCCTGTTGATGTGTAACAATAACCCGTGCTGCCTCTTCAAACATAGTATCCCGATCCGAAAAATCAAAATCAGCATTTCCTTCACCATCTTCGCCTTCATACTCCGGAAGATGATAGGCCGTTTCATAACCTCTCTGGGAGCCTATATAGTCGCATATTTCTTCTACTTCCGGTGTATCTACAAAAGCACATTGAAGTCGAATAAGTTCAGATCCCATAGATAAAAGCATATCCCCCTGCCCCACTAGTTGTTCTGCTCCTCCTGCATCAAGAATAGTTCTTGAATCGATTTTGGAAGTCACTTTAAAGGATAATCTTGCAGGGAAGTTAGCCTTAATAATACCGGTAATAACGTTTACCGATGGACGCTGTGTAGCAACCACCAAATGTATACCGATGGCTCGTGCTAACTGGGCAAGACGTGCGATAGGCGTTTCCACCTCTTTACCGGCCGTCATCATTAAATCTGCAAGCTCATCGATAATTAATACGATGTAAGGCATAAAATAATGCCCCTTCTCCGGGTTAAGGCGACGCTCTACAAATTTCTTATTATACTCCTTCAGGTTCCTGCAATTTGCATCTTTAAGTAGTTCGTACCGATTATCCATTTCCATACACAAAGAATTAAGTGTATTTACCACCTTCTTGGTATCGGTAATAATGGCGTCATCAGAATTGGGAAGCTTCGCCAAAAAGTGTCTTTCTATTTTAGTAAACAGGGAAAGTTCAACCTTCTTAGGATCTATCATCACAAACTTAAGTTGCGAAGGGTGTTTTTTATAGATAAGTGATGTCAGAAGAACGTTAATACCTACCGACTTACCCTGACCTGTAGCACCTGCCATCAAGAGGTGAGGCATTTTGGCAAGGTCAATCACATATACCTCGTTGGAAATGGTTTTCCCCAATGCCACAGGAAGATCTTTATCGCTTTTTAAGAATTTTTCAGTCGAAAGAACCGACTTCATAGAAACCATTTCCCGGTTTTTATTAGGAACTTCAATACCAATGGTACCTTTACCTGGAATAGGCGCTATAATACGTATTCCAAGCGCTGCAAGACTTAGGGCAATGTCATCTTCCAGGTTCTTAATTTTCGAGATCCTGATACCTGCATCAGGTACAATTTCATAAAGAGTTACCGTTGGGCCAATGGTTGCTTTAATGCTTGAAATGCCTATGTTAAACTGGGAAAGTGTATCTACAATTTTATCTTTATTGGCTTCCAGCTCTTCCTTGGTTACCTGAATTTTGCCCGTTTCATACTCACGAAGTATCTCCAAAGGAGGATATTTATAAGA
>JBKBXU010000423.1:0-2408 GCA_046313675.1 Cytophagaceae bacterium | reverse complement strand
GATGATTTTCATAGGGTAAATTTAAACGTAATAATAAAGAGATTGCCCGGGAAAATCAACCTTGTCCACCTCCCAGGAAGCGTGGGGAAGGTTAAGGGGGGGTAATGTATAAAGTGCTATTTATCAGATGAGTGTAATGTTAAGCCTGGATAATCCTTTCGTACTCCTTAACAATTTCATTATAAATGAGAATATAATAGAATTATATGTTTTTGTAAAATTTAATTATATATAGTTGAATGGTAGAATGTAAATTGTATTATTTGATTTAATAATCGGTTGTTATGTCTTTTTATAGAATTAATTAAAAGTTTACAGCTCCATTAACATCAGGTAATTTTGCCAGAGTAGTTTCGTCGCATTATAAATATTTTAATAATCACGATGAGAAAAAACTACAAACTTTTAATGGCTGCCATAGTTGTTATGACAACTTTTTTGTCTGCAGCCCATGTTAGTGCCCAGGCATACTTGCCTTGGGGCAGTGTATGGAATTACCTGGATGATGGTTCTGACCAGGGCATGGACTGGATCGCTCCGGATTTTGATGATTCCCAATGGGCTTCAGGCCCGGCAGAGCTGGGTTTTGCCACAAACAGTATTGTTACCACCATTAGCTTTGGTGATGATCCGACAATGAAACACATCTGTACCTACTTCAGGACAAAATTTAACTTTGACAACCATACGTCTGATGGCTATGTAAAGCTTGTCATTAAAAGGGATGATGGTGCAGTAATTTACCTTAACGGACAGGAAGTGGTGCGTTCCAATATGCCAGCGGGAACTGTAACCTACCAGACATTTTCTGCATCCAACAATATGGCAACAGAAACGCATTTATTGCCCAAATCTTTGTTTGTTCCCGGAGAAAACACCATTGCTGTTTCGGTGCACCAAACAAACCGTACAAGTTCTGACCTTTGTCTTAACCTATCCATCGAAAACATCCCTGAAAGATTAATCGTCAGCGAAGGTGGTCTATGGAAATTTTCTGATGCAGGACAAGATCTTGGGACAAGTTGGAGAGAGCCGGACTTTGATGATGCTGCCTGGAAATTGGGAATAGCTCCTTTGGGTTATACCATGACCGGAGTGGCCACCACTATAAGTTTTGGCTCAAGCTCAATCAATAAATACAGGACAAGTTACTTCAGGAAAACCATTGAAATACCGTCACTTGCGACCTTTGATTCAGTATTTGCTACACTAAGAATTGATGATGGAGCAGTAGTGTATATCAATGGAGTGGAGGTTATGCGCCGTAATATGCCTGCCGGACTTATATCTTTTAATACTTTTGCCAACGTAACCGTGGGAAGTACCCCCGCAACATTTACCGCAATGCTTGGTAAGGAGCATTTGGTAGAAGGTACTAATGTGATTGCCGTAGAGGTACATCAGGTTACGGCAGGTAGCTCAGACCTTTTTCTTGACCTGGGCCTTGATCCGATAAAGAATGACTTGATATTGGTTGATGCCGGTGATTTATGGAAATTTAATGATTCAGGTATTGACCTTGGAAACTCCTGGAAAGAAAACGCTTATGATGATGCTCTCTGGTCTTCGGGAGAAGGTGCTTTCGGGTATGGAAATGGTGACGAAAATACAATTATAAGCTTTGGAAATAATCCTGCTGCAAAACATATGACCACCTATTTCAGGAAGTCTTTTGTGGTCGATGCATTTGAGGATTATGCCAACCTGCAAATCCTATTTCAAAGAGATGATGCGGCGATCGTTTACCTAAATGGTAAAGAACTGCATCGCAGTAATATTAAAAATGGCAGCATTACATTCAACACTCCTGCCTTAACACCTGTGGAAGGTGCCGATGAATCCCGTTGGTTTGTTATCAATGTCCCATCTTCCGAATTGCTGATAGGTGAAAACGTTGTAGCAGTAGAAGTCCACAAATTCACTCAGAAAGACACAGATCTTCGTTTTGATGCCCAATTAAGTCTTCAGCAACTTTCTCGCCCTGAAACTCCTGCGTTTAGGTTTGTAGCGTGTGATCCGAATGAAAGCAGTGAAATTGCTTGCTTTACCTCTGTAAGGCCTACGGCTCAGACTCAGGGGGTCGTACTTCCAGAAACCCATACCTGGCAAGTAATTGCCAAGCAGGGGCAAAGTGGTTTATATTCCAACTCATCTAGTAATATGCCTGGTAACCATGATTTTACCGCCTATGTTGGTGTTGAAGGTAGCAGCAAAATCGGGGTTGTGTCTGTGAATCATGAAAATAACCCAGGGGATGTATCTCTATTGTCTGTTCACCTTGATGAGCTTAATAAGATTTGGGTTCTTGACTCTGCCAGGCTGGTTGATTTTGCTCCTCTGGTAAGGACATCTAGAAACTGTTCAGGTGGAATTACTCCATGGGGAACTGTGATTACCTCCGAAGAAAC
>JBKBXU010000422.1:0-2419 GCA_046313675.1 Cytophagaceae bacterium | reverse complement strand
ATTCTCTTCGTGGCAATGGATATTTGTCACTTCCAACCCTAAATAACAACATTAAAATAATAAATATCAACCATTTATACAAGTAATGTTACTGTTTTTTTAAAGTGACAAAGTAGAACTAATTAAGCAGATCATTTAGTATTCTGATGTGGTATTTTAAGGCGCTTCGAAGCTAGGGGTTGTACAAAAACAAAAGAGCCCGTTCAGGACGGGCTCTTTTTACTGTTTTAGGTAAGAATGACTATAAAAGTGAAGTTCCAGTCATTTCCGGAGGTTGAGGAACTCCGATAAGAGCTAGAATGGTCGGAGCAAGGTCTCCAAGTTTCCCGTCTTTAATTGGTTTATTGTATTCTTTATCTACCAGGATGCATTGAACAAGGTTGGTGGTATGTGCTGTGTTTGGTGAACCGTCTTCATTCACCATCATGTCTGCATTTCCATGATCTGCGATTACAATGGCTGTGTAGTTATTGTCTAATGCCGTTTTAATGACGGATTCTGCGCAACCATTAACCGTTTCACAAGCTTTTACCGCAGCCTCAAACACTCCGGTATGACCCACCATATCCGGGTTGGCAAAGTTCAGACAAATAAAATCGGGCTCTTTGGTTTTGAGTTCTGCTATTATTTTGTCTCTTATCTCATAAGCACTCATCTCCGGTTGCAGGTCATAGGTAGCTACTTTAGGTGAAGGGCATAGAATTCTTTTTTCTCCCTGGTAGGGTTCTTCTCTTCCTCCAGAAAAGAAAAATGTAACGTGCGGGTATTTCTCAGTTTCTGCAATACGTATCTGTTTTTTACCCGCTTCGGCAAGAACTTCGCCAAGAGTGTTATTCAAATTGTCCTTGTTAAAAATAACCTTGACATTCTTGAAAGTTTCATCGTAGCATGTCATTGTCACATAATGCAGACTTAACTTATGCATATTATGTTCATGAAAATCTTTTTGAGTTAATGCTATTGTAATCTCTCTTCCCCGGTCGGTTCTAAAATTAAAACATATTACCACATCACCCTCTTCAATTTTAGCTAATGGCTTTCCATCGGCGCCTACCTGAACTATAGGAAGGATAAATTCATCGGTAACACCTTCATTATACGATTCAAGGATCGCTTTTTCGATATCTGTTGTTCCTGTTCCATCCGCATTAACCATAACATCATAGGCCAGCTTTACCCTTTCCCATCTGTTGTCCCGATCCATCGCATAGTATCGACCTACCACACTGGCAATTTTTCCGGTAGTTTTTGCCATGTGCTGTTCAAGGTCTTTAATATAATGTATTCCACCTTTAGGGTCTGTATCCCGTCCATCGGTAAAAGCATGGATATATACATCCGAAAGCTTCATTTCTGCGGCTATGCTGCAAAGGCCTTTTAAATGATCTATGTGAGAATGAACGCCACCATCTGAAACAAGTCCGATGAAATGAACCTTTTTATTATTACTTCTGGCATATTCTAAGGCTTCTTTCAGCTCCTTTTCATTTTTAAGCGTATTTTCCTTTACCGCCTTGTTAACCTTTACAAGATCCTGATATACAACCCGGCCGGCACCTATATTCATATGTCCAACTTCTGAATTGCCCATTTGACCTTCAGGCAAGCCCACTGCAAGACCAGATGCTTCCAGTTTGCTGTTTGGATATTTTGTATAAAGCGAATCTATAAAAGCTGTGTTTGCTTTTTCTATAGCTGAAACAGCCGGGTTTGTGCCGATTCCCCAGCCGTCAAGAATTATTAGTATTACTTTTTTGTTCATAATTGCAAATATAAAGAGAATAATAAAAGTTTAATAAATATGAATGGTTTTATACCATTAAAAATCACCTTGGCACAATTTTGGCTTTAGTCATCGAATAGAATATTATAAAAATGAAAGTTGCTATATATAAAATCTTTTTTCTATTGGTGCTCTATTTTTCAATAGATGTTGCGCAAGCTCAGAACGACACCTATAGTTTCAGCAAAGCGGCATTGAAGTCGGGCAGCTCACGTGAACTTGCCAAATATTTTAATGAGATTGTAGAAGTGAGCTTTGAAGGAGAAAAAGTTAGCTATAGCCGTGCACATGCAGAAGTCAGGTTCAAAGATTTCTTTAAAAAGTATCCTCCGATCGATTTTTCGGATGTTCATTCCGGTTCAACTAAAGGGGGATTAACTTATGCGATTGGAAAATATACCTATCAGGGGGGGGCGTTTAGAGTGGTTGTTTATATTAAAAAAATTAAAGGTGTTGATGTTATTGATACCATAGAATTTAGTAAGTGGTAAATTATTACAATTTTCTTTTCATATTAGGCTCTGAATTATCAGAGCCTTTTTTATTTTTGCCAGATGAATTACCTGAAACCTGAAAATATCAATGCATTTATTGATGCCGCTTTATCTGAAGACATAGGAGAAGGTGATTTTAGTA
>JBKBXU010000421.1:0-2426 GCA_046313675.1 Cytophagaceae bacterium | reverse complement strand
GCCGAAGGGCTGAATGTTAAAGTAAGGGAACGATTTACAAAGTTTCAGGGAGAAGGCGTAAAGCCGAACCACGTAAGAGAACTGTTTGCATGAGGATAGGGCAGTACCCGAAAGTAGAATGCAAAAGGAGCTCAGCCCATCTATGAAACAGTAATGGAGTAACCCTGTGAACCAAAAGTCATGTAATATGCTAGATTCAATTATGGACAGGCGCAATATTGAGAAAGCCCTTTTGCAGGTAGAACGCAACAAGGGTGTGGGAGGTGTTGACGGTATGCAGACCGATGCACTTCGTGACTACCTCAACACCGACTACCAACAGTTGCGCATGGAAGTAATAACAGGCACTTACAGGCCAGGCCCAGTGAAAAAGGTAGAGATACCCAAACCACATGGAGGAGTAAGGATGTTGGGAATACCAACTGTAAAAGACCGACTGCTGCAACAAGCGATCAGCATATGGCTCAACCAGTTTTACGAACCTGTCTTTTCGGGATTCAGCTACGGCTTCCGCCCGAACAGAAATGCGCATCAGGCTGTATTGCAGGCACAGACCTTCTTAAACGAAGGGAAGACGTATGTAGTAGAACTTGATCTGGAAAAGTTCTTTGATAAGGTAAACCATGATAAACTGATGGGATTGCTGATGCGGAAAGTCACGGATAAAGCCACACTTGGTCTTATCCGTCAATACCTGCGCAGTGGTATAATGGAAAACGGAGTGGTAAGCCCACGGTTGGAAGGTACGCCACAGGGCAGTCCCTTAAGTCCGCTGCTGTCGAACATCATCCTTGATGAACTTGACAGAGAGCTGGGCAGAAGGGGACTGAGTTTCGTGAGGTATGCAGATGATTGCAGTATTTATGTAAAGAGTGAAAAGTCGGCACAACGTGTGTTGGCGAGCATTACACGATACATAGAAAAAGACCTGAAGCTAAAAGTAAACAGGGAAAAGAGCAAAGTAAGCCGTCCGACAGAAAGTACTCTGTTAGGATTTTCCTTTTACAACAATAGAGGGAAATGGGAGATACGGATTGCGAAGAAATCCATTGATCGCATCAAGGAGAAGAGCAAAGCAATTACTAAACGCAACAACGGAAGTAATACAAGGCAGAAGATATTGAAAATGCAGCCTTTGATCCAAGGATGGGTCACCTACTTTTCGATAGCCAAAGCCAAGTCGGCAATGCTGGAACTTGACAGATGTGTAAGATTAAGACTACGCATGGGTCTATGGAAGGAGTGGAAAACGTGCAGGACACGGGTTTCAAACCTGTTGAAGTTAAAAGCGGGCAAACAAAAATCGTATGAATGGGGCAACAGCAGCAGAGGATATTGTCGTGTGGCATACAGTCCAATACTCTGTACTACACTCAACAATGCATACTTTAGCAAACAGGGGTATATCGGGTTTTACAACACTTACAGCCGGCTGACCAGCGAAACACAGCCATCATTATTTTAACAAACCGCCGTATACCGAACGGTACGTACGGTGGTGTGAGAGGACAGATAGGGAAATAATCCCTATCTTCCTACTCGATTAATTCACTGGTTCAACTCTTCCCGTTTATTTTTTGCCTGTAATAATATTTTTCTTTCTAAAAAAAAATCAATTGGTAATCTTTTTCAAACAGGAAATTAAATACTCCCGGACATGAGATCTTTATTGCGGGACCGTTGGTGGAGGGTTTGGCAGGTACCCGGCTTGACGGTGGTATCATCGGGAGCCTTGTGAGTTCCGGCATACCGGAAGGAAGGGCAAAATTATATGACTCCGGAATCAGGGAAGGCAATGTTGTGATAGCACTTACCCCAAAAGATGATGCAGATGCGGTTTATATTCAAAGTAACTGGAAGAAAAACCAAGGAGAACAAATTCATTATTAAGCCCGCGTAAACCACTATCAAGGGTTTCCTCAGAAACCCTTGAATTTTTTATACTTAAATGCCAGGTCAATCTAATTTAAATTGAAAAAAAGGAGGGAAATTGTATTCCGTCCCTTCTATCAAGTCATAACCTTATTCTTTAGAAGCTTTTTCATTCACTTCTTTTTCGGCAATTTTGGATAAAAGTTTATCAGCCTTCGTTTCCTCAGTCAAGGTTTGCTCCAAAAGATCTGCTACTTCATTATGTCCCATTTTTTTTGCGAATACAACCAATGATCCATAAGAAGCGATTTCATAATGCTCGACCTTTTGGCAGGCTACAATAATGCCCGCATCTCTTACCATGCTATCCTCTTTTGTATCAGATAAAATGTCCTCCGCTTCGGAAACCAACCCCGACATTGCCTCACATTTTTTACCCTGTGCTTTCTCCTCAAGCAATTCAAATATTGACTCGAGGCGTTCCACTTGGTTTTTGGTTTCTTCCAAATGATTTTCCAGTGCTTTGGAAAGCTTGGAAGAAGTAGCCGCTTTTT
>JBKBXU010000420.1:0-2528 GCA_046313675.1 Cytophagaceae bacterium | reverse complement strand
CATCCAATCGCCTTTTCCTAAAGTCAAATGCTCATAGAATTCTTTCCTTTTTTCAAAATTCCAGAATTTGATGATTCCATCCATACCTACACTCACCAGCATTTTCCCATCCTCCGAAAGTGTCAAATTGGTAATTTCTGTCAGGTGTCCTTCCAATGAGGATTCAAGCCGTCCTGTGTCGAAATCCCATATTTTAACCAGGCGATCATTCCCCGCCGTAATAATACTCCTGCCGTCCATAGAAAAAAGGCATGCTTGAACAGGACTACCTGTAATAAATTTTTTAACCATAAGCCCGGTATGTATATCCCAGGCTCTAATAGACCCGTCCCATGAAGAGGTCAACATGATGTTCTTCCTTGTAGGATGAAAATCTATGGAAGAAACCACATCGGTATGACCAATGAAGGTTTTCACCAACGTTTTACTGTCAGGTTCCCACATTTCAAGGCTTTTACCAAGTCTGCCGGCAATAAGGTATAAGCCGTCAGTGGTATAAGAAAGGCTGTATGCAGCATTCCGCTTCAAATCAATAAGGCTGACCCTTTCTCCGGTTTTTAGATTCCAGGTGCTAATTATGGCATCCCAACTACTGATACTTACATATTTTTCATCCGGGCTAAGCTTAATTGAAAATATAGGCTCTCTGTGCCCATATAGATCTAATAAATTATTGCCCTCCGAATCCCAAACCTTCGCCCTGCCACTAGCATCACCTGTAATGACAATCTTCTCATCTTTTGATTTTGCAAAGCAAAGAACCGCACTTTCATGCCCAGTATATTCTTTTACAGCTACTCCCGTAGCAATATCCCAAAACTTAGCCACCACGCCTGTTTTACCCTTCATTATGCTCCTGCCATCCCTGGTTAGTAAAAGCTCGTTCTTTAATCGGATGTATTTTGCAATATGAGAATCCCAATAATTATTAATGTCATATTTGATATTTCCTTTGTCGACCTTGTTCAAGGCTCCTTCGTAAACCATTACTTTTTTTAATTCTGGTAGACTGAAACAATATGCCCGGTTATCTTCTGAAGCCACATATAAACTTTTCTGGACAACTTGAACATCGGATATTTTACTTTGGTCAGGCAAAGCCATTGATGTTAATAGCTTATCCTGACCGTATATGAATAGTTCCGTCTCTTTAGCCAGGACAATCGTATCTCCCAGAAAAGCCAAACCAATCAAATTATCTTTGATCTCCTCACCAAATGTTCGCAAAAGAGCTCCTGACCCTACATCAAACTCCTGGATAGCAGCATACTTTGATGCTTTTATAAAAGTTTTACTGTCAGGCCGAAAGGCTACGTGAACATTGCATGGGCCACAATATCCCTCCGACATGGTTTGTTTCAGATGCACTTCCCAGCTTGCCGTATTTATAAGGCTTAACTTTTTATTGCTTTCGCCAATTGCAAGCCATTGACCATCGGGACTTATGCGAAGGTTTATTTTATGTTCGGCAGGAAATGTTGCGATCCTTTTTCCTGATTCTATATTCCATACCTTAACAGAATCCTGGTATCCCGCTGTTACCAAATGCCTTCCATCAAGACTGAACAGGACAGCATATAAAAATCTTTTTGAAGGCTTGGTGGAAAAAACCTCTTTGCCACTGGAGGTTTCCCAAACTTTTGCTGTCCCGTCATTACTTGCTGTGGCAACAAACTTCTTATTAAAGCTGATATCAACACTGGTTATAGATTCCTCATGACCGCTATAGGTTCGGATTTCTTTGCCCGTGGCGATATTCCACAGCTTGGCCGTATTATCCCGGCTACCGGTAACAAGAAAGATATTCTCCTTATCTGATGCAAGTGAGGTTAAGGCTGCATCGTGCCCCTTCTGTATTACTGTTTCAATTTTTTGAGCCTGAAGACTAAAAAAACTGAGAACCATACTAAAAACTAATACCTTTTTCATAAAGCTGAATAGAAGGACAAGTTACAAAAAATATTCCCTTAGAGCTATTTAACAGAGGCAAACCGACAATTTATATTAATAGGTGTATCTTTTTTATCATTCCGCATTATGGTTTCAATAGCTATAATAAAAAGGCGCGCGCCATAAATGTTTCACTAAACAATACACTTATGGCAAGTAAAAAAGAAACTCCCCGGCAAAGGCTGATTGGTATGATGTACCTTGTCCTTACCGCATTGCTGGCTTTACAGGTAAGCAATCAGATCCTACAGAAGTTTGTGCTGTTAAATGATGGTTTGGAGAGAACTTCAAAAAACTACATCGATAAGAATGTGTTCATGGTATCTACGATAGAGAATACTGTTGAACAGCAAGGAAACAATCCCCGTGATGTTCCTAAGGTTGCTGCTTCGCAAGAAGTCAGGAGTAAAACTGCTGAAATTTTCACTTACCTGGAAAGCTTAAAGCAGGAGTTGATTGAAACTTCAAATGCAAGAGATGAGAAAGGTCAGTTTAGAAATTCCTCATTGAAAAATACTGATGTTCCGGGGAATATTTTCTACAACAACAATAAAGGTTTTGAAATGCAGGAAAGGCTC
>JBKBXU010000419.1:0-2546 GCA_046313675.1 Cytophagaceae bacterium | reverse complement strand
TTCGGAAGTATGTGTGGGGGTTTCTTACAATGTAGCTCCATGGTATGCTACGTATTGTAAGCCAGTATCTACCTGTCCGGAGCAGGCAAGTGCAGCATTTGTCGCTGAAGCCGCTCCTGCAATTGTAGGGCCTAACCCTTCACAAGATGCATTTACTCTTACAGTCCCTGAAGCTGTACACTCTGTAAGTATTTCCAATCTTAATGGGATTGTTGTTTACACCTATGGAACTATGGCTGCAGGGCAGAGCATTACCTATGGTAGTAATTTTACTGCAGGTTTGTATGCCGTAACCATTGTTTATACAAGTGGAAGGGTAGAGACAACCAGAATTCAGAAATTGTAAACTAAATACCACTTATTTGTTTAGGCGGTTGAGCATGATGTTCAACCGCCTTTTTTATTTTAGAGAGTGAATTTATGCAAAACCACATGATAATTATATAAAAAAAGGAGGTTTATATGACAGAGAATGTTTGTGGAAGAGAAAGGCAAATCCGGGCAATAGTAGGCCTGATTTTATTAATATTGCAAGATACTGGCGAAGAAGGTACGGGAAGTTCTCTTACGTTGTATTTTCCAAGGGGATAGTTTTGTAAATTAAAAAAAACTACTTGTGAACTCCAATTGGGGTACTTTTGTTAAATAAGAAATTGGTAACATGAGCTTTTGAATAGGAGCGCATATAATATTTAGTTATACAGTTTAGATTATTTTTTTAAAAAAAGAAATTAATTTACTATATTGCAAACGATGATTATTTTAGTACACAATCCTGCTACTCCAGATTGATTTTTTAAGGACTAATCTGTCCTAATACCCACTTTATCTTTAATCATCACTTCACCTTTTATTTTTATTAAATGAGTTTTCTTGAAGAGCTATCTAAAAGAAGGACTTTTGCTATTATCAGTCACCCTGATGCGGGCAAAACTACCTTAACAGAAAAATTTTTACTTTATGGCGGTGCCATAAAAGTTGCTGGTGCAGTAAAATCCAATAAAGCAAGTAAATCTGCTACCTCGGATTTTATGGAAATAGAAAAACAAAGAGGTATTTCTGTAGCTACTTCGGTAATGGCTTTTGAATATAATAGGCATCACATCAATTTACTTGATACTCCTGGTCATAAAGATTTTGCAGAAGATACCTATAGAACACTTACAGCCGTTGACAGTGTCATCCTGGTTATAGACTGTGTGAAGGGTGTTGAAATTCAAACCGAAAAGCTTATGCAGGTTTGCCGGATGAGAAATACCCCTGTTATAATTTTTGTCAATAAGATGGATAGGGAGGGTAAAGATCCTTATGATCTTCTTGACGAAATTGAAGAAAAACTAAATATAAACGTCAGGCCTTTAAGCTGGCCAATTAGTATGGGGATCTCCTTTCAGGGTGTCTATAATCTATTTAACAAAAGCCTTAATCTTTTCAGGCCAAGTAAAAATAAGGTAGAGAAAGATGTATTGCAGATTGAAAATCTAAGTGAGCCTGTGGTAAAAGAAACAATCGGAAGATACTATGAACAACTTGTCAAAGATGTAGAACTTATAGAAGGTGTTTACGATCCATTTGACAGAAATGAATATTTGAAAGGGAAAATAGCTCCTGTTTTTTTTGGCAGTGCGCTTAATAATTTTGGGGTTAAAGAATTGTTAGAAAGCTTTATAGAAATTGCTCCTTCTCCTAAAGAAAAAGAAACTACCAAAAGAACCATTCATCCTGTAGAAAAGTGTTTTTCAGGATTTGTCTTTAAAATACATGCAAACCTGGATCCTAAACACCGTGACCGTATTGCTTTTCTAAGAGTATGTTCCGGGAAATTTGAACGCAATAAGTTTTACCAGCATACCAGGTTGGATAAGAAGATTAAATTTTCATCGCCGGTAAATTTTCTGGCTCAAGAGAAAAACCTGCTTGATGAAGCTTATCCGGGAGATGTTGTTGGACTATATGATTCAGGAAATTTTAAAATTGGAGATACTTTAACCGAAGGAGAAAATTTTTGCTTTAAAGGCATTCCTACTTTTTCACCAGAAATCTTTAAAGAATTGATAAACAAAGATCCTTTAAAAACCAAACAACTGGAAAAAGGAATCCGACAGCTCACAGATGAAGGGGTTGCTCAGTTGTTTATTCAACAGCCAGGTAATCGGAAAATAATCGGTACCGTTGGTGAACTTCAATTTGATGTAATAAAATCACGAATATGGAGCTTCCTGTGATTTTGCCAATTTAAATTTTTATAAAGCTTGCTGGATTGCGTCTGAGGACAAAGAGATTTTTCAGGAATTTATGATTCTAAGGTCAGCCCACATAGTTCGTGACAAAGATGAAAAACCAGTCTTTCTTGCTGAATCCAAATGGATATTGGATACCGTCATGCAGAAATACCCAACGATAAATTTTAATTTTTTAACAGAATATTCAAGTGCGGCTTTAAAAATATGATATGACTATTAAAGAAAAAGAGGTTCTGGAGGGTAAAATTAAAAACGAGATAGAGAAAGTTCATATAAAAGAGGAATCAAAAGAAGATAAAGGAT
>JBKBXU010000418.1:0-2590 GCA_046313675.1 Cytophagaceae bacterium | reverse complement strand
ATTATCAATTTATAATCAAGAACTTGCAAAAACGTTAGTCAGAATATAAAAATGAAGAGATACATTATTATAATCATTACATTTATTCTTTCTCAAACAACCCTGTTTGGACAGAAAAGAATTGAAAGCCTTTCTGGAGAATGGCAGTTGGTTAGTTACTTTAGTCCAAAGAGAAATGGTGAATTTAAAAACTCACAAGAGAATGGATGTGAAAACTTTTTGATTATTAAATTTAAAGAAAAGAATAAGTTTGATTTAATTTTTACTGACCATAAGGATTCAATTGTATTTTCAGGTAAACTGATTCTTCAAAAAAATGGACAAATAAAAATAAAGAATAATATCCATGAGATAATCTATTTGGGTGAGCTTGAAAAATGCATTTCTGCACCACTTAGAATGGAGTTAAGAGGAATTTTCCATAGGACTTTTAAGTATTTAATTCAAGATAATCAATTGCTATTAATTTTTAATTTACCTGAAGACTTACAAGGTGAAAAACAAATGACTTTTCAACAACTGAATTAAGAAAATGATATACAGCCACTAACACTATATAAAAAAGAGCAGCGGGTTCAGTGGTAGCGGAAACTTCAGTTCTTTTCACTGGCTGCGGTTTCGTGGGATAGTTAACTGCTTTTAAAACCGCTGCCCTCTTTTATATTCACGTGTGTGCCAAGTATGGGCACGCCTACCTTCAGGGTAGGTATTAATTCCAGAGGGTGGAAGTCCCTTACAGGCGAGCTGGTGAAGCCTGTTAGTAAGTCGCAAGGTGGTTTGTCGCGAGGCATGCACTGAAGAAAGCGAGACTACAAAATCTGGTACTGACGAACAGAAACAGTATACGGAGGCTACTGAAAGTGGATGAGCAAACACGATGTTGCGATGTCCGAAACCAGACATGAGGGTTCGTCCCTTTTCTAAAACCTTTCTTTAGTAGATACTGCAGTGATCAGATGAAGGAATGTGCTCTTACCTTGGGAGATCTCCTGGTTTACGAGATAAACAGGGAGAAGTCAGCAGAAGTCATAGTAGTTGGTGGCTACGAGCCGTAAGAGCTACGGAGGACTCACAAACCAATGAAGGACAGAACGTCAAGTAGTCCCTAATGTATCATGGATGCCCTTTAAAGGATGTCTAGCCATGAAATAAGCAGGACGTAGAAGAAGAAGTATTGTGATAGAAAGAATCCTTAGCAGAAAGAATATGCTTAAAGCCATGCGTCAAACCATGAAGAACCAAGGTTCTTCGGGAGTTGACCGAATGGATATAAAAGAGCTTCCGAACTATTTAAAGATAGAGCGGGATAAGCTTGTAACAAGCATATGCAGTGCTAAATATCTTCCTGCACCAATACTCGGGGTAGAAATACCCAAAAGTAATGGCAAAACAAGATTACTTGGAGTGCCAACCGTAATTGACAGAATGCTGCAGCAAGCGGTAAGTCAAATCCTGTCAGAGAAATTCGAACCGGAGTTTAAAGAATATAGCTACGGTTTCCGACCCAAACGCAATGCCCATCAGGCAATCCTGCAATCTCAGAAGTACATTAACGAAGGTTATAAATACATAGTTGACATAGATTTACAGAACTTCTTTGATGAAGTAGATCACTGTATTCTGTTGCAACTGATTTATAGGAAAGTTAAATGTGAAACCACTTTACGTCTTATAAGAAAATGGTTAAAAGCGCCCATTCAGATTCAGGGGAAATTGATCAGACGACGTAAGGGAGTGCCACAAGGAAGCCCTCTCAGTCCATTGCTCTCAAATATTCTATTACATGAATTAGACAGCAAATTGGAATCAGAAGACCTACACTTTGTACGCTATGCAGACGACTTTAGCATCTATTTAAAGCAGAAGAAGGAGGCAAAGCAGATAGGAAATAAAGTTTACCTTTATCTTAAGAATAAACTCAAACTGCCTATCAACAAAGAGAAGAGCGGAATTCGAGTTCCTTCGGAGTTCAAGCTTCTTGGACACAGGTTTATAACCAACCTGAAGAAAGGGGAGAAGGGTTATGTTGTGATACCAACATCAGATAGCTGGGAGAGTCTGAAAAGGTCATTGAAAGCAATCACAAAGAAAACAAAGCCGTACAGTTTTGATGTCCGGTTAAGAAAGCTAAAAGAGGTTTACAGAGGCTGGATCAATTACTTCCGATTGGCTAGTATGAAAGGAAAGCTTCATAGCCTCGATGGTTGGCTGAGAAACCGCTTACGATACTGTATCTGGCATGATTGGAAAAAGCCCCAAAGGAGAAGAACAAATCTGGCTCGTTTAGGAGTACCTCCTAAAAGGGCGTATCTATGGAGCAAATCCCATATGGGAGGCTGGGCAATCGCTCAAAGCCCGATAATGGGTACTACCATCACTTTGGAACGGCTTAAAAGGAAAGGCTACGAATCTTTACAGGAATATTACGAAAAAGTTTCTATATTACTTGACGAACCGCTGTATACGTGACCCGTACGTACAGTGGTGTGAGAGGCGCACCGTGGGTTTTATGGCTCACGGCCGTCTACTCGATTATTGAGAATAAATTCCTGCACTATACCAGCATTTTTCCTAAATTTCAGCCTTATTT
>JBKBXU010000417.1:0-2616 GCA_046313675.1 Cytophagaceae bacterium | reverse complement strand
TCACGTACTGCTTGTCTTGCAATAGCTCTATGTTCCGGAAGCGCAAGAAGTTTGGTATTGCCGGCATTAGGTCTGGTGCTTGGTGCCCCTTTTGTGAAAATACCCGAAGCGATTTTCACACGAAGGATACGTCTTACAGCATCGTCCAGCCGCTCCATTGGAATGGTTCCTTCTTTCACATGCTTCAAGGTACTTTCGTATAGTCCTTTCCAGCTGTCAGGTGCCATATACATGTCCAAACCAGCATTCAGAGCCTGAGGGCAATCAGTATTGGTGCATCCCGGAACCTGTCCGTGTCCGTTCCAGTCACCAACAATAAATCCGTTAAACCCGAACCTTTCTTTGATGATCTTTGTGAGGAGGTCATGGTCGCCATGCGGTTTTCTTCCATGCCAGCTCGAGAAAGAAGCCATCACTGTTTGCACTCCTGCCGGAATGGAGCTGTAATAGCCCGCTGCATGAACATCAATAAGTTCTTGTTCACTCACTTTTGCGTCACCCTGGTCTACACCGTTTTCTGTAGCTCCGTCGGCAAGGAAGTGCTTGGCACTTGAAATTACCTTACCCTTACCCATGAAATCTTTTTCTCCAACCTTTCCTTGCAGTCCGGTTACAATCTTGCTTCCATAAGATTTCGCGATCGCCGGATCTTCTGAAAAACCTTCATAGGCTCTTCCCCATCGTAAATCCTGAGGTACAGCTACAGTAGGTGCAAATGTCCAGTCGTGCCCGGAAACCGTTAATTCGTGAGCGGTAACTGCAGCTATTTTTTCCATCAGATCAGGATTGTTCATAGCACCTAATCCAATGTTGTGAGGAAATACGATCGCTCCAAGCAGGTTGGCATGACCATGAACTGCATCAATACCCCAAATAATTGGAATAGCCACCTCTACCCCTTCTGTATCCATTGAAGCATAATAAAACTCATCTGCAAGGGCCAGCCACTCTTTGGTTCCTGCATAAGGAAGTGGGCCCGGTGCTGAGTTACCACCGCTTAACACAGAACCCAAACGATATTTTTTAACATCTGCCGGGGTTACTGATCCATTATCAGCCTGAATTACCTGACCAACTTTTTGTTCCAGGGTTAGCTTAGGTAAAAGCTCATCTATTTGTGCTTCAATTTCAGGGCTTAAAGGAAGCGGTTTAATTGCCGGCCATTTTTCCGGGTGAATGATACCTACCTCCTGTTCTGATGTTTCAGGGTTTTCTGATTCTTTAGTTTCTTGTTGCCCTGTGCAGCTTACCATTAATACTGGGCCTATACACCAAAGCAATAAGTACTTACGTAATGTGCCGATCACTTGCATTTTAAATTCTTGATTAGTAATTTTAAAATTTTGAAAATAATTCATCCCCGAAAATATCATATTTTTAATTCTGATCCTACTATTTATATCGACCATGTAAAGGAAATTTACAGGTGCAGGTGTAAATTAGTTACTGAATGAACTGAAGCGACTTGCATTTACAAGGTGGTAAAATTGCTCTTCACTGGCCATACCTGCGATTTGCAGGATCCATTTCTTAACGCTCAGTCCTTCCAAACAGTCAAATGCTTTTGGTATTGCCCAATTTCTTTATCCAGACAGATATGATTCCTGTTATGGAAATTATTGGTGAGAAGCACAAAAGGCTTCAACCGCTAAAATGCGATAATTGATGAATCAGTCCTTTATCTTCAAACAGGCCGAAATTAGTAATTAAAAGGAGTCTTAGACTCCTAAAGCCTCAACTATGTACATACTAAAAATCGAGTCATAGACTCTGATTATTTTAAAAATCCTTAGAACCCTGCTGAACACAAAGGATAAAAGAACCTCATCGTACTTTTTATTTTCAAAACTTTACCCTTAGTTGCCTCCGACATTCTTATTTTCTCAGGAAATAATCTTAAATTACATAATCACTTATGTCCATCTTTATGTTAAAAGACATTTTAGTTATATGCTTTATAATGCTGTTTTTGAGTTGCAATAGTCAAAAAGACATTAAATGGCTACCGAAAATTGAATCTGATTATAATAGTGAGCACAAATTCAACCCGAAATATCAAAGCATAATAAAAAATAAATTATGGAAATTTGGTAAGCTTGGCTATTGATAATAGAGAGATCCAACTAAAAGAAAACAAGAAATGTTTTTTGGTGAATACTCTCCTGAGCCTCCTAAAGATCAGCCTTAAGTAGTGCTGCAAATAGGTACTAATAGCGTTATATAACCTAATTAAATTATGAAAAATACATTTATTGCTTCCATAGTTGCACTTGTTTTGTTTAGTATTGCGTTACTTGTCAATGCATTTCGAATGGAGTTATTTGGCATTATCCCTGGATATGCACCACATAATTTTGGATTCAATATTTTATTCCTGCTACCATGCCTTGCTTTCCTTCATTTTATCTTTTTTTGTATTTATAAAAACTTTATAGAATTAGGCGGCTAAATCGCACTCCGTATTTAGAGTGCGTAGTGACTATCTACCTTGGTGAAAAAAAAAGATCATGTTCCAAGGCACAAGCATATTTAAATTGATTTCTAAGTTCAAGACAGACGATGATTGTTACGCATACTTGTCTGAGATAAAGTGGGAGAATGGTTATTCCTGTAAGA
>JBKBXU010000416.1:0-2633 GCA_046313675.1 Cytophagaceae bacterium | reverse complement strand
AAAGAAAACAGATACATCTCCTAAACCAGAATAACCGTATGGATTTTTTCCTGCAGTATATTTAACAGCAGCAGCAATGGCTATAAGTCCTATAAACAACATAATCAACAATTCCACTGATACAGACAAACTCATCAGTAAAAGCAAAATTCCGGAGACAAAAGACAAAACCCCAAATAAGATAATACCTTTTTTCATGGCACCTGCGGAAATTTTACCACTCTGCAATGCCCGAGTGGGCCCGACACGATCCTTACTATCTGCACCATGGGTAAAATCTCCGTAATCGTTGGCAAGATTTGATAGTATCTGTAGCAATACTGTTGTTAAAACAGCAAAAGTAAATATCACTACGTCAAAGGAGTTATATTGGACTGCCAGAGCGCTTCCCATACCTATACTGGACAGAGCTAAAGGAAGGGTACGTAAACGAAAAGCAGATAACCAGGCTTTAATTTCCAAATTCTTTAAATTTCAGGCAAAATTAATAAAAAGCTTTTTGTAAAAATCCTCTTATTAAAGGAATATCTTCCTTTTTTTTTACGTTATTACCCAAAATTCTCATAAATAGAAAAAACTGTATTATTTTTGCTATTGGGAATAGTATAAAAAATATCAGAAATGAAAAGATTTATTTTCTCCTGCATCTTGTTTTTTACCATCCTGCAGGCTTCTGCGTCCGGTAAAGACGGTTATAAAATTAAAGCCAAAATTAAAGGCGTTAAAGATACGGTTTGCTACCTGGCCTACCATTATGGAGACAAACAATATCTGAAAGATACTGCTCAGGTAGATTCCAAAGGAAATATGGTATTTGAAGGAAAAGAAGCCTTAGCCGGAGGAATTTATATGATTGTACTTCCTGCAAAAAATTACTTTGAAATACTCATCACCGATCAGTTCTTCTCACTTGAAACTGACACTGTTGATTACGTTCAGAATATGAAATTTACAAATTCTGAGGAAAACGTGCTTTTTTACGATTACCTGAGATTTGTCAACAAAAAAGGAAAAGAAGCTGATAAGCTTAGAAAAGAACTGGAACGATTAAAAGATCAGGAAGAAACTGCTGAAGCTAAAAGTATCAGAGAAAAACTTATAGCGATTGATAATGAAATAACCACCTATAGAGATAACTATATCAATAACCACCCTCAAACATTTCTATCAAAAGTATTTAAAGGCATGAAAGACCCGGAAATTCCGGAGCCTCCGGTTTTGGAGAATGGGAGCATTGATTCAACTTTTAAATTCCGCTACTACAAAGAACACTTTTTTGATAATATAGATTTTACCGATGACAGAATTCTAAGATCTCCTGTATACCATAATAAGATCAAACAGTATTTTGAAAAATTAACCATACAGTATCCTGACTCCATGATTGTGGCGGCTGATTACCTGATTGAAAAATCTCGTGCGAGTAAGGAGTTATTTAAATACACAACTTTTTTTGTTACATATTCAGTTGAAACATCCAAGCTAATGGGTGCTGATAAAGTATTTGTACATTTAGCCGATAAATACTATAGCAACAAAGAAGCTTTCTGGCTTGACTCAACCCAAACAGCACGGATTTTAGACAAAGCAAAAAAACTAAAACCAATCCTTATTGGCAAAAAGGCGCCAAACCTTAAAATGCCTAACATAAATGGGGAATATATATCTCTACATAATGTACAGGCCTCTTATACCATCGTTTATTTCTATGATCCGAATTGCGGACACTGTAAAAAAGTAACACCTAAGCTTCGGGATTTAAGAAACCGCTTAAAGAATAATGTAGAAACTTTTGCTGTATGTCTTGATCCTGATCCAGAGGTTTGGAAAAAATACGTTAAAGACAACAACCTCGATTGGATAAACATTTCTGATCCTTACAATCAAACTAATTTCCGGAAAATCTATGACATCAACAGCACACCGGTAATTTTCCTTCTGGATGAAAAGAAAGAAATTGTAGCCAAACAATTAGATGTGGATCAACTTGGAGATTTGCTTGATAAACTTCTTAAAAAGAAAGATAAATAAATAGCTCTTAAAGATTCTGAAAAAGCCCGCTCCTGCGGGCTTTTTTTTATAAACCTATAAACCTACAATATATAAGAGATTACCTCGTGAATAGTAAAAATAATCAATAGAGCATTTGCCTGAAGCATAGCTGCAATTAAAAACTCTATTACAAAATCCAAGTTCAATGTTTGTTTACATACCACCTTCAGAGCTCATCTCTTCTCAACAATTCCTGGATCTTTAAGATTTATTGCTGTCCCATTGAATGTGTATACTCTGCCTGGAACCAGTCCTTGAATCTATTGTCGGAGAAAAACAAATCACTCAACGGGACAATTATACCAATCATAAGCAAATAAAAAACGAGGCAATACTTCTTGCCTCGTTTTTTATTTGAGCTCTAATATACAACCTTACCTGATCACGGTTATGCTTCCTTCCAGTTTATATGGCCCCTTGTATTCTTCTTCCCCTTCATAGGTGATGATGTAAGGGTACACGCCAAGTGGCATCGGCTCGCCCCTGTAGGTACCATCCCAGAGGTTGTTCCTATCGTTGGAATAGAAGATAATCTCTCCCCAGCGGCTGAAGATGGTAATCTCAAAGTTCTTGAAGTATTT
>JBKBXU010000415.1:372-2699 GCA_046313675.1 Cytophagaceae bacterium | reverse complement strand
GGTTTTATTCGGGCAGATCCCTCCTGCGTCGGGATGACAGTTTGAGCCAGGATGACGGAAAATTTCAGATGCTCGATTGGAATTGTGGATTAATGACTTGACCGTCATTGCGAGGCTTTGCATGGTGCTATTAGTGCAGGCAAGCCGTGGCAATCCCCCCGAATTTGAAAGAGTTAAGTTTGATTACCCCGTTCATCAGTTCGATTTTTTAAAAGAAATTTTGAAATAAGGAGCCTAAATCCTTATCTTTCAACCTTTATTTGAATTTGCTTTTTCAATGAAAATACATAAACCAGCTTCAGCCCCTCGTCAATTTTATCAAGATAATGCCAGTTCATCTTCAACGCAGAAGAAGGCCCCGGCACAAATGATGGGGCTTCCTGAGAAGGAAGAACTTCAGATGAAACCCGATCCATTACAGTTTGTGCAAGTTGCGGATGAAGAAGAGTTGCAAATGAAGAAAAAGCCTATGCAGATGATGGGTTATGATGAGGAGAAAGTTCAAATGAAACCCATGCAATTAATGGGTTATGATGAAGAAGAGGAGCTCCAGATGAAGCCTATGCAGATGCAGGGCATTGAAGAGGAAGAAGTTCAGATGAAACCTATGCAATTTCATTCGGCAGGATCTGAGAAGGTCCAGATGAAGAGTGACACCACCACCAAAATGCCGGAGCATGTTCAAGCAAAGATGGAGAGCTCTTTTGGGACAGATTTTTCTAATGTAAATATACATACCGGAGAACAAGCCAGTTCGGTAGGCGCTTTAGCCTATGCCCAGGGCAACGACATCCACTTCGCCCCAGGTCGATACAATCCTGAAACACAAAGCGGACAGGAACTCTTAGGTCATGAACTTACCCATGTAGTTCAGCAAAGACAAGGGCGTGTCCAAACCACCACCCAGGCCAAAGGGTTGGCTGTCAATGATGATCCTGCTTTGGAGCATGAAGCGGATGTGATGGGGAAGAAGGCGGCGGAGGGGAAGGAGGTTTCCGTAAAAGGTATAGGTTACGGTATTCAGAAACAAAATTATCCTCTGGGTGCTTCAGAAAGTATTTCAGATTTTTCTGGAGCATTTCGAATCGGACCACCCTCCAGACCATCTATTAATCATGATAATGGTTTTTTAGATGTGTATGAGCCAAGAGACCCAAATGTATTTGATCGTATGAAGCTAATGAAATGGAGAGGCATGTTAGAAGCATCAGAGGCTTTACGGCCAGATTTAGTAGATGCAAATGCAGCTTATAGGCATTTCCTTTCAGGAAATGGGGCAGATAGAAACTTTAGTTATGAACGTTATGTAGAGAATGATCCAAGCGGAGCTTTGGTTTTAAATAATGCTATTCAGTATACTAAAATTCATGCGCAAAATTTATGCATAGAGAACGCTACAACACAAATTGTTAGTTCGGCCTTTACCACAGGTCAGGCAGGGCCTTTTGTATTTCCATATCCACAAACGGAAAATTGGCAAAAAGCAATTGGAGGGCACAATATGTGGATAAGTGCTGGTGTTCAATGTCTGAGAGAAAACAATAGATATTCTTATAGCATGATAATTACTCTTCACATTGAGGACAGGTATAACTTTAATCCGGGCCAGGCTGATATTGCGACTGGGATTCCAGACTCAGATAATGGATTATTTGAAATTACTGGTCTTGGTCACCAATATATGAATTTTAGTACTTTAACCAGGAATGTCGCATGGACATCTGTATATGATGAAGGTGGAGTCACTAGTGACGATCAATCGCGACATAGAAGGCCTTCAGATAATAGAAGGTTAAGAAATAGATTATAAAAATGGGAAAAATTAGATATTTATACTTTTTTGCCTTTATATTTCTTTTATCCTGTTCTGACTCAAAAATGAATGCTGAAATTACCATGATATATTCCGAAGAAATTTCCGGTCTCTCGAACTACATTAGGATTCCCCAAAAGCCTGAAAAGGTATTATGGGAAAAATATCATTTAAATAGCTATTTTAATGAAGAGGGAGTAGTTGCTGTTTTGTCTTTCGATGATGAATCAATAAAAGAAATTACAAATTTGGCTATAGAATTACCTTTTGAAGCTAATTCTATCCCCTCTCATGTTTTAAAAAGCTGGATTCCGAAAGATTTACAGAAATTGTTTATATATAATGAAAAAGAGGATGTATATAAACTGGAAGTACCTGTTTATTCTTTGGAAGGTTTTTCAAAGCCACCTTACCAAAATGGATTCATGTTTTTCCATGAAGGCAACTGGTTTATTTATGTTTATTCAATATAGAAATTAAATAGGCCTTAAGGAAGTTAAAAATTACATTAATT
>JBKBXU010000415.1:0-362 GCA_046313675.1 Cytophagaceae bacterium | reverse complement strand
ACCTATGAGGCTGAGCAAACGTAAGTATAGTCAGGTCAGCATTATAATAAGTTATTGCCGATTTCCTCTTGTCCTTTAATAATTATTTTCATAAAATTAAAAAGCTCTAAAAGTGGTAACTTTTAGAGCTTTTCTATTTAAAACTTAAAACTTAAAACTTAAAACTATCTAATTATCGTCATCTTCTCCTTTATCAAGGAATCCTTACCGTTTGACAGGTGCAGGTGATACATGCCTGGGGTAAGTTGATCCGTAGGCAGGGTAAGCATGATGGAGCCCTGTACTACAACTCCCGACATCATTAGCCTTTTGAAGCAATGAGATAAGTTTACTGAGATTTTTTAGAGATGTTTTGAATTAAA
>JBKBXU010000414.1:0-2726 GCA_046313675.1 Cytophagaceae bacterium | reverse complement strand
ATTTCTTCTCCATTGATATTGATAATCAGTTCCGGTATTAGCGTTTAAAATTACGCTACCCCCTTCACAAAAACTGGTATTTCCTTCTGCTGTAATTTTTGCCTCCAGGGCTTCTTCGACCACTTCCCTGAATTCAACCTTATCAATAAAAACGCAAGTGGGATTAGCTCCTACGTAGAATTTAAGCTTTGCGGTAGGGTCTGACACGGTAGGTTCAAAGTCAAAGGTAAATTCCTGGTTAGAGGTAGTCAAATCTGCACGTCCACCAAAATAGCTGGTCCAGTCGCCACCTTCCTGCTGAATGCCTACATCTATAAACCTGGTTGCGTCCGCTTTTGACATAAAGGAAATGGTATATTTTTTTCCTGCTTCAAACGGTGCATCTTGTCTTACCTGAACATGCCAGTTGGCCGTTCCAGGATTTGTCGGGCAAATCCGTAAGGCATTAGCTCCGGACATATTGCCATTTTGCACTACAGACATAGTTCCATTTGCCCCACTGTTGTTCTGTATATCCCAGCCCAAAGTACCTAAATCAAACTCGCCATTAACAAGTAAGTTTGGATTAGGCGTTGGATCCGTAGATCCCCCGGATCCACAAAAGGGATAACCCACATCGGGACGTTCAGACATATATTCTTTTAGCCAGGTCATGGCTGGTTTTTCTGATCCATCTGCTCTCAACAAGCCTGTGCCTACCCGCCAGGTCTCTCCTTCTACATACCCCCAGAGGGAAATACCTGCCACATGGGCATGGTTCCAGTAAACAGGGAAAAGATTTTGATAACTGGTAAGCTGAGTAGCTTCGGTGCCATTATTTCCTTGTGGGCTTCCGGTCAGGTCTAACTCTGTAACATAGATGGGAACACCTCCATTGGCCATTAAATTAAGCCTGTTGTTTAGGGTTGTCGCCGCTAAGCCATCTACATTAAACGTGTGTGCCTGTGTTCCAAATCCATCAATAAGGTTTCTATCGCGCAGAACTTTAACAATGTCAAGCATTTCATTAATGGCAGTCGGATCGTTTTCCAGGCCATAATCGTTTAAGACCAGTTTAGAGTTAGGAAAATATTCCCTTGCTTTTCTAAACAACCATACTACCCAATCATAGCCGGTATTATTATCAGGGGCCACACCTCCATTTGCTCCCCCTAAACCATTTCTGAAATAATCTGTTCCCGATGCATGAGTCCTTAAAGCTTCGTTTAATACATCAATTTGATCAATATAAGGATAGCGCTGTGCAACCGCAGCCATATAGCTCTCCATTGCAACTTTAAACTCAGCCGGCGAAAGGTTTGTGATCCAGTTTGGATACTGGCTTCCCCATGCAAGGGCATGGTATCTGAAAGGCATGTTATGTAGTAGTGCATGGTTGTATGCCCTGTCAGCGGCTCCCCAATTATAGTTCCCCCTGGTAGGTTCTACACTTCCCCACTTGCAGCCGTTTTCTGCAGTTACACCATTCCAAAAAGTATTATAGTCGTTTCTAATACTACCGGCAATGATATTTCCAAGGTATTTTCCATTACAGGAGCTCATTCCTTTTGCTGTTACAGGATCTGCTCCTACATGGAAAACAACCCCGGCAGATGTAGAAATATTTCCATCATTGTCTGTTGCCCGAGCTGTTATGGTATGCGTACCTGCTGGAACGTTTGTCCATGAAAAGGAATAAGGCGATGAAGCATCTTCACCTAATTTTACAGTACCATTATAGAATTCAACTTTTGTGACACTTCCATTGGCGTGAGTTCCTCCAATATCTCTGGCATACACATTTATGGTTACATTGGATCCTGTCTGATAATAGGCATTTACATGTGGGGCAGTAATAACACAGGAAGCCGGTGTTCCTACAATTTCCGGTTCGGACTGTGTTAAAAACACAGAAGCCGTTTCGGAAGTATTGGTGCCATTTAGACCGTTTACAATCCTATCTCCCCATGGTGTTAGATTGGTACCTGCCCAATCATGACTTAAATCCATGTATTCCAAAGGCGAACCATTGCCCTTCCATGACCAGGCCAACCATCCAATTCCATTCTGCTGACAGGTACTTAAAATTAGATCCTCATCTATATCACAACTTCCATCGGTAGCGTGTTGAAAGGCAAATTCACCGACATTGACCGATAAGCCTGCATTTTTTATAGCCGGTAAATGGGTAGTAATGTTAGAATTACCTCCTACTCTCCACTCACAATACATATGAACTGAAAACTGGATATTCTTTTCCGGATCGGCATCTAAAACCGCAGCACCATGGTTTAAAATAGTGCTTGCACGGTTATCTTGTCCGTATCCGGGTGCATCAACAATAAGCGTTGTTTTTATTCCGGCATTTCGAATGGTTTGAATCGCATTGATGTAAGCATCACGCCAAACAGTCTGAGCCGGATTATGGGTAGGACTACTCAGAAACCAATCCCCCCATTCATTGGCTATATTTATAAGAACATACCGTGCAATTTCAGGCCGGGTAAGAAATTCTGCTTTTGAAGCCCACCACTGGGCTACTGCCTGAAGATCCTGTGGATTATTACTTCCCAAAACATTGTGAACTTCCAGCATCGGAATCATATCATTATCTATACACCTCTGCACAGCAGTTTGCCATGCATTGTCGGTGGTAGACCAATTGCTTCCTGTACCATCTAAAGGTGTATACCCATTTCCAACCACAATTCTAAGGCAGTTGGCATTGGTATTGGCTCTGATATTAG
>JBKBXU010000413.1:0-2736 GCA_046313675.1 Cytophagaceae bacterium | reverse complement strand
TTTACAGAAAATTCTGTTAAACAGATAAAACGTACCATTCAACAAATGCTGTTTCGACACAGTAATAGACAAAAAGATATTAATCGGCACTACTCAAAATCAGAGTGACAAAGTAGAATTAACCTTAGCGGAAAATTTATTGAAGTCATCGTATTCCTCTGTGCCAATGGCTTGCATCAGTTCCGTAGCTAAAACTACCAGGCTCTTGTGTTTTTTCCACAAGGCAGTGCTGGTTAATGCTTTGCTTTGTTTGGAATTGAGGTTTAAGTCCTGCTTTTCACACCATTCCAGAATGGTTTTCTCATGTTTGGAAAGGTCTGTATATATGGCATCGCCGTATTCCTGATATGCCCACTGCATAGGTTCACGCAAACCCTTGTCAAAGCGCAGTCCCGCAATACGCTCTTCGGTAAACTGTGCTTTCAGTCTTTTCGGCCTTTCAATGGTTACTTTGTAATAGCCAAAATCAGCATTATCGAATATTTTGCTGGCCAGTCCCTCCTCTTCGTTGGTATCAGGGTTTATATTTCGGTCTACAGCAGTCAGGCTTTTGTAAACCTGTACTATTTCATTTATATGCTCAGGTGCAAATTCGCAGTTTTTGTTTCCAAGGTTTTTGCGAAGCTTGCGGTAAAGCAATCCCGCATCTATCAGTTGTACCTTGCCTTTTCTGAATGCTTCCTTGCTGTTGGTAAGCACCCAGATATAGGTGGTAATGCCGGTATTGTAAAAAAGGTTGTTGGGCAGCTGAATGATGCAGTCCAGCCAGTCATTCTCTATAATATACCTTCGGATATTGCTTTCCCCGCCTCCGGCATCACCGGTAAACAAGCTGGATCCATTATGCACCGAAGCAATACGGGCACCCAGTGGGCTCATGCTTAGCGGCTTCATTTTGTTGACCATCTCCATCAGGAAAAGCAGCTGTCCGTCCGAAGAACGGGGCGTGGCATCGGCCTCTTCCACATTGCCGTGGTAATCTGCAAGTCTAACCTGAAAACGCGGGTCTATAATTTCTTTTCCATCCTTAATATACTTTTGCTCACTTGCCCATGATTTGCCATAAGGAGGATTGGACAGCATGAAGTCAAAAGAAGTACCTGCAAACTCATCGGTAGAGAGCGTGGAGCCGTTTCTGATGTTCTCAGGATTGTTGCCCTTGATCATCATATCGGATTTACAGATGGCATGGGTTTCGTCGTTTATCTCCTTTCCGAAGAGAAAAACCTGATCTTTAAACCTGATCTCACCCTCTTCGTCTGTTATGAAATTCTGGGATTCAGTAAGCATACCACCCGAACCGCAGGCAGGGTCATATATGGTAATGACAGGAGGCAGTTTATCTTTAACCGGTTCAAAAACGATGTGCGTCATCAGGTCTATTACCTCTCTCGGGGTAAAATGCTCTCCGGCTTCTTCGTTGTTATCTTCGTTAAATTTCCGGATAAGCTCCTCAAATACATAGCCCATCCCCAGATTGCTAAGTCCGGGTAACTTTCTGCCATCCGGGTCGGTCTTTTCAAAAGGGGTAAGATTTATGTTCGGAGAGGTAAATTTTTCCAGCACATTCAGCAGCACATCCTTGGCAGCCATATGTCTGACATGGCGCTTCAGGTCAAACTTTTTAACAATCTCCTTTACATTGGGACCGAAACCTTCCAAATAGTCCTCGAAGTTGGCCAGCAGCATCTGCTGGCTGTTAGTAGCTGTATCGTGCAGACGTTGCAATGTCCAGACACTTGTATTATAGAAGACATACCCGGAAGCCTGTCTGAGACCGTTCTCATCCAGCTCGGTAAACTTCATCTCATTTTTCTGGAACTCCAGTTCTTCCAGCACGGCATCTTTTGTCGGTTCCAGCAAAGCATCGAGTCTTCGCAGCACCACCATAGGAAGTATCACATCCCGGTATTTACCGCGGACATAGACATCGCGCAGGCAATCGTCAGCAATAGACCAGATAAAGGAAATAAGTTTGTTGTGGGAAGCGGTATTCATAAAAAGAAATAATAATTAGGGATCCTAAGATAGGCTTATATTTTTAGCAGTTCAATATAATATGGGAGTTTCGTCGAAATTAATTTTAGTATCATTTTATAATTTATTTGACCGTTTCTGCTTTATGCACATCATTTACTCATTAAGCACCGGATTATTATAAACTAGACATGTTCGAAAAAGATCAATTCCTAAGGACAGTAAATATTTAAAATTTAGCTATACCAGCTATTTTCTAGGGAAAAAAATAATTTTCGAATGTTTTTTGGGGGAAATAAAAAAATTAAAAATTACCATAACCACTTGTTCAACAGCCAATACACATAATACTCAATTTTTTTTTGGGGAATTTTTGGGGAATTTTTGGGGAACTTACCCCCTATTCATCTTTAGGATACTCCCCCCTACGTCGTAGTTCTTCAAATCCTAAATTCATCGCCCTATCAATTAGTTGCATATTTTCTTCCATTTTTTTTCCTGCAGAATATTCAGTTGCTTTCCCTATACCAATTCTATCTAGCCTACCTTCTTCAACCATTTTTTCAACTAAATATCTTACCTGGTCTCTCGTCATAAATTTATCAAGTAAAACAGCAAAATCTTTCATTTTTGCCTTTACAAACTGCTGTAAATGTTTTAAAATTAAAAGTTCACACTGAATATGATCAACGGGCTGATCTAAAGAATACTCAGCTTGTTTGTTCGCAAACACATAGTATTGTTTCGATAGAATGTATT
>JBKBXU010000412.1:0-2744 GCA_046313675.1 Cytophagaceae bacterium | reverse complement strand
AGTGTGTAAGTGTTCCCATTAACTTAGTGTCCAATAACTCCGCTACTTATTCCTTACGCCTTACTACTTGCTCCTTATGCCTTTCGCCTTAAGAATCCACACTATCCTTAGAATTCCGCAGGGCTTCTAAGGATTTTTATATATAAGGAGAGTCTTTGACTCGTTTTTTGATTTGTACATTTTCAAAAGAGATCCCGGCTCTCCGCAAGCCCTTCGGGAATTTTGAATTGTTTTTCCACTCTTTCCACACATAGGGCTATACCCTATGTTCAGACTGTTTACGCCCCTTCAGGGCTCTTCCTCTCCCAATTCTCACTCTTTCCCCTCTATTTCTTGGAGTGTGTAAGTGTTCCCATTAACTTAGTGTCCAATAACTCCGCTACTTATTCCTTACGCCTTACTACTTGCTCCTTACCCCTTACCCCTTATGCCTTTCGCCTTAAGAACATTAATAGTATAATATTTATAAATTTTATTATCTTTATCATAGGAAAAATTTTGTTCAATCCTATGAGAATATTTATACCACTAATTTTCTGCGTTTGCAGCTTCATTTGTTGTAATGCCCAAGTCCTTTATGACAACAATGATGATGTAAAAGGTTTTAACACCGGATGGTCATCGGGTGCATATGAACGAGGTGTCGACGATCCAGCCGGAGGGTCGGGAAAAGCAAGCCGCTACGTTCGCGCAGCCGATGTTTATGACGTGCTTATTCTTAATCCACGCTATGCGCTGGACGATGTATCCGCCTACCTCAATCATAGCAAAAAAATTTCCATTGATGTGTATAGTGAGCATGCCGGAACAGAAATACTCCTGGTGTTTGCCAACGCCCTTAAGTCAAATGCTGCCCATCCCATAGGTAGGCACTCAGAGTACAGGGCAACAACGAATTTGTCAGGGCAGTGGGAGACACTGGAGTTTGACTTTATCTATCAGCCGGATAATACCATAGGATATCAGGAAATAAACCAGATGATTTTTCTTTTTGATCCGGAAGTTACTGCTTCAAATGGCCATACTTATTATTTCAACAACTTTTATGGCCCGGAAATTAGTGAGCCTGAATTTTCACAGGAACTGTATGAAAATGGTGATGACGTTTCTTTATTGACGTATGAATGGTCCGCAGGAACCCTTACCCGCGGAGCAGCAAATCCCGCTCCGGATATAGTGAATCCGGATATTGAGGTTGTTCAATATACAAGAAGCACAGGCCAGTGGGATGGAATTGGTGCTTTACCTTCCATTGTGCTTGCAAATGTTGAGCCTTATGTGCTGAACCGGAAAAAAATGACCATTCAGGTTTACAGTGCACATCCCGGTACGCAAATCACTTTGGTGTTTCAAAATCAGGAAAAGATTGCTGGAAATGCACATCCTATAGGCAGACATTCGGAATATGCAGCCTTTACCACATTAAACAATGAATGGGAAACCATTGAATTTGATTTTATGGCACGCCATGATGTCAATGTTTCAGATATTGAAGTTGACCAGTTAGTATTTCTTGTCGCTCCCAATACCTTTACCACCCGAACCATCTATTTTGATAACTTTTACGGCCCTGAGCGATTGCAGGGCGAAGGCGGTTCTGCAGATCTAGCATTAAATGAATTAGTTTCCTCCAATTCAGGTACAGTGGCTGACTTTGAAGGTGATTATGAAGATTGGATTGAAATCTACAACTATGGAAGCTCTTCTGCGGATCTGTCAGGATATTACTTATCAGATAATCTTCAAAATCCGCAAAAGTGGACATTCCCTAATGTTGTTATTCTGCCGGGACAATACCTTTTGGTCTGGGCTTCCGGGAAAGATAGGGTGATGGGAAATGGGGAGGTGCATACCAACTTTAGGATAAGCTCTTCTGGGGAGCCGCTTATTTTTACCAGTCCGGAAGGAAATTTGATTGACCATGTGGCCACAGTGGAGCTTCAGCCAAATTATTCTTATGGAAGGCAGCCCGATGCGCATGGTGATTGGTCTTTTTTTAAAACTCCAACCCCAAGGGCATCTAATACTACACAGACGTTTACCGAAATTATTTCATCAAAACCGGTTTTTTCTCATCTGGGCGGTTTTTATGAGAGTCCCTTTAATTTAAGTGTGCAAGGGCCTTCAGGCGCTCAAATTCGATATACCCTTGATGGTTCCATACCTACAGCAAGTAGTCCGGTTTTGAATGGTTTATTGCCTGTAATGGGAAGGGAAGGGGAAGCCAATACCATCTCGGAAATACGCACCAGCGAGTTGCCCGGCAGTTGGGATGCGCCTAATGGAGAAGTTTTTAAGGCTATGGTGATACGCGCCAGAGTTTTTAAAGAAGGGGCAATTCCCGGACCGGTGGCCACCAATACCTATTTTATAGGCTCCAATGTATCGCAGCGCTATAATGTGGCCGTTTTGTCCTTTGCTACCGATAATGAGAATTTGTTTAATCATGATACCGGAATTTATGTGTCAGGTAAAGTTTTCGAGGATTGGACGGCTTCTAATCCTCCACCTTATAACGGTTCCACGCCTGCAAACTACAATCAACGGGGCGAGGATTGGGAACGGCCGGCAAGTCTTGAATTTTTTGAGCCGGATGGCAGCAGGGGCTTCAGCCTTAACTCCGGAATACGTATTCATGGTGGATGGTCCAGGGCAATTGGACAAAAATCTTTAAGGGTATATTTCAGGAACACATACGATACAGCCAATACACTCAACTATCCTTTGTTTCCGGGTTTGAAGAA
>JBKBXU010000411.1:0-2772 GCA_046313675.1 Cytophagaceae bacterium | reverse complement strand
CCCTCTTGGCATTCATAGTCCATAAAAAGAGTTTGTCCTGTAAGCCCAAAGCGATTCTGGAAACGGCTCTTGTGATCTTTCTTGTAACAAACGTTTCTCCACGGATGGGTGACTCATGATTAAATAAAATACCATTGGTGGCATACATACCATAAGCTTCCCTGTAATTAACGGTTATCCAATACCCGTAAAGTTTGGCTACCGCATAAGGGGAACGAGGATAAAAAGGCGTATTTTCTGATTGAGGCACTTCCTGTACCAAACCGTACAATTCAGAAGTGGATGCCTGATAGATCTTTGTTTTATCAGTTAGATTTAATAAACGAACGGCTTCAAGAATTCTCAATGCACCCAAAGCGTCCACATCAGCGGTATATTCAGGAGAATCAAAACTAACCTTGACATGCGACATGGCACCAAGATTGTAAATCTCATCCGGCTGAACTTCCTGAATAATGCGTATAATATTGGTAGAATCCGTTAAATCTCCGTAATGAAGTTTAAAATTGATATTCTGATCCTGGGGATCCATATAAAGATGATCTATCCGATCGGTATTGAACAAAGAACTTCTTCGTTTAATACCGTGTACCTCATATCCTTTCTTCAACAGAAGCTCGGCAAGATATGCCCCATCCTGGCCTGTTATACCTGTAATTAATGCTTTTTTCATTCTAACTGTTTTATCTTCAAATGTAAAAATATACAAAAATTTTGATACTCCGTAACCATACTTCCCTTACCATTTACAGGCTACGGACTTAACTAACAAAAATATTTCTTCCACCAATATTGAAACACCAATAGCCCCCAAACCCTTGCCACCGAATCGCCGGGATTATTGGAAAACACTTTTCTTTTAAGATCATTTATTTCAACCCAATTGAATACATCCTGTTCATTAATAAAATCCTTACCCAAAAGGTCATCATTAATTAAAGTTTTCAGCTCCCGTTTAAACCATTTATGTAAAGGCACTTCAAAACCATGCTTAGGCCTTCCATACAATTCTTTTGGCAACAATTCCCTAAAGGCATCCTGCACAATCCTTTTCTTCATTTTATGATTAATCTTGCTCTCTTCCGGCAATGAAAAGGCAAAATCAACTACCCTGTGATCAAGAAAAGGAACCCGGACTTCCAGGCCATTGGCCATAGACATCATGTCTACTTTATGGAGCATATCACTTACCAGAACCAAATCTACATCAGTCCTCAAAACATCATTCAAGTCCCCATTCTCATTTATAAATCGAAGAATATGCTGCTTCCGTTCCTGATGTTCCTGCCTGTTTATATTCTCTAGGATACTGGGAGAAAATAATTTGGAAAGCTGCTCTTGATTGGTAAACCCAGCCCAATTGTAATAGCGGTCTTTCATTGCCATCTGGCTTCCCTCGGCAAATTTCACAAGTTGCCTCATCTTATTCCCAAACATAGCATTTCTGGATTGAGGCATGGCTTTCCATACAGGCAAAAGGTTTTTAATCCATTGCGCCACAAGCCCTCCGTTCCTGACTTTATACTCCCCCATATGCTTGCTATAGCCGGCAAACAACTCATCTGCCCCATCGCCTGACAAAGCTACCTTAACGTCCTTTGCGGTATACCTGCTTAATATATTTACCGCAAGGGCTGAAGAATCTGCAAAAGGCTCATCAAGGTATTGAAACATATCATCAAGATGATCAAACAAATCATCGTTACTAAGTTTGAATACGGTATGCTCTGTGTTATATTTCTTTGCAACCAACCGGGCATACTGTGTCTCGTCAAAAAAAGGTTCGTCTTTATATCCTATGGAGAAGGTATGTAATTTATCGGTATACCTGGAAGCCAATGCCGTAATTACCGAAGAATCTATTCCTCCGCTTAGAAAAGCCCCTAAAGGAACATCAGAAACCATTCTGATTCGGACAGATTCATCCAGCAACTCCGTTAATTGTTTCTTCTGGGATTCATAATCGCCCTTGCTGTATCTTCCTGGGGTATAATCAATGGTATAGTATGCCTTGTTTTCTAACTCCTTGTCCTTTACATAAAGAAAATGACCCGGTTCTAATTTCTTTACACTTTTAAAAATGGAATTTGGAGAAGGAATGTAGTTAAAATGAAAATATTCATACAATGAGGTATAGTCAAGCGACTTGGGAATATTATATTGCAAGAGGCTTTTAATTTCTGAAGCAAAAATAAATTTATCTTCATCGCAATAGTATACCAGGGGTTTTATTCCCATTCTGTCCCTGGCTATAAAAATTGATTTCTCATTTTTATCATAAACAGCGAAGGCAAAAAAACCAATCAGGTCTTGTAAGCCATCACGGCCATAGGTGATGTAGTGCTGAAGCAATACTTCTGAATCTGTCTCCGTCCTGAAGTTTATTCCCGCCTGCTCAAGTTTCTCCTTAAGTTCCTTATAATTAAAAATCTCCCCGTTAAAAACCATGGTATACCGGCCCGTCTCATCCGACATTGGCTGACGTCCATTGGAAGAAGTATCTATAATCGATAATCTTCGATGTCCCAAACCGATCAGGTCATCAACAAAAGTCCCTTTCGTATCAGGTCCCCGCTTACTCAAAATATCCACCGCTTTTGAAAGATTGATCATATAAAAGCTGCCAATCTGGTTAAAAGCAAAAATTCCTGTAATACCGCACATAGTTAAAATATCTTGGCCGGGTTTAAAATATTATTCGGGTCAAAAAGCTTTTTTATACCCCGCATTAAAAACAATTGTTTTTCTCCTATAGCAATGTCAATATAGGGT
>JBKBXU010000410.1:0-2893 GCA_046313675.1 Cytophagaceae bacterium | reverse complement strand
CCTGGAACCTCCACCCCCGAGACAGGAGGGCATGTCTGCCAGTTTCATCACCCTACAATTTTTGGTAATTGGTAAAATGGTTAATGGACCCCATCCGGGCACCTTTTTATTCTGCATTGCTGTAGGAGAAGGACTCGAACCTCCAAGGAGCAGTTAGCCATAGCTCAGTAAGATCAATAGTGGTCAACCCGTTAAGCTACGTTTATCCTGGAACCTCCACCCCCGAGACAGGAGGGCATGTCTGCCAGTTTCATCACCCTACAATTTTATTTGTTCCTTCCGAACTGATACAAAGTTAATAAAAAGATTGTTTTATTCAAAATACATCAAAATAAACAACTAAAGTTTATAATATTTTTAATAAAACACTATATTTGTTAATAATTTAATAAAAATGCAAAGTGAAAATGGACAAAAATTTAGAAATTGATAATGTCGATTTAAAAATTCTGCAGATTCTGATGGAAGATGCCAACACTCCGTTCACCGAGGTAGCCAAAAAAGTATTTGTTTCCGGAGGTACTGTCCACGTCAGAATGAAAAAAATGGAACAAATGGGAATAATAAAAGGCTCTCAGCTAAAAATTGATCCGGCAGCTCTTGGATATGACATTACCGCATTCTTAGGCATTTACCTACAGAAAAGTGAATTTTATAATGAAGCATTAAATGGGCTTAAAAATATTCCCGAGATAGTAAATGTTCATTATACTACAGGAAACTACAGCATGTTTGTCAAAATAATTTGTCGGGATACCAATCATCTAAGAGAGGTACTCCATGATAAAATTCAAAAAGTTCCCGGTATCCAACGAACAGAAACAATTATATCTCTGGAAGAATCACTTAACAGAAATATTTCAATAAATTCCTAAACAAATAAAAATTGGCACAAAATTAGCGAACGAATTTAAAGTTTATTTCATTAGTAGTATTACTATCATAAACTATATTTGTACTTTCTTTTGCAAAATGTGCGCAATATTAAAAATTTATCTTAATGAAAAGCTTTTTCTTAAAGATCCGGAAGAAACCGAATTAGGGAGAAAGATTATTCAAAAAAGTATAGATATGATTGATAAAATAGGCTTTGAGCAATTTACCTTTAAAAAATTGGCTCTGGCAATTCAGTCTACGGAGTCCTCTATATATCGGTATTTTGAAAATAAGCATCGGCTTCTTATCTATATCATTTCATGGTACTGGGCCTGGCTTAACTACCGAATTGACTTTCAAACCAATAATATATCAGATCATCAAAAAAAACTCAAAATCATTATTAAAGAAGTAGCAGAATCCTCTAAGCCTGATGCCTCTTTTATACACATCAATGAAAATACATTGCATCGAATAGTAGTTGCAGAAGCAGTTAAAGTATATTTAACCAAAGATGTTGACAGTGATAACAAGGATGGATTTTTTAAGGAATATACATTGTTATGCAGAAAAATTGCGGAACTTATTAGCAAAATTAACCCCAATTATAAATACGCGCATTCACTTGCCGGCACAATAATAGAGACTGCTCATCAACAGCTTTTCTTTGCCTGGCATTTTAAAACTATTACCGAAATGAATAATAATAACCTTGTATATAAAAACATAGCAGAGTTTATAGAACACATTGCTTTTTCAGCTATTAATTCAAACAATTCTTAACTTCGCATGAATGAATCTTAAGAGCATACAAAATATACATGAATTTTTCCTGAAGTTTCATGACATGGATTGCAATCCATTTGAAATTTCAAAAAAAACAAACCTGCCCAGAGGAAAGAGAGAAGGTATTGATATATTTTCATATCTGAATTATTTGACTGAGACAGGAGGAAATATTGACCTTGGTTATATCACCAATGAATTAACCCTTCCCAAACTGGAAAATATGATCAGGGAAAACCATTTCCCTATTTTGCTTTTCGGTACATACAATAATGAATGGCTACCCATAGTAATAGTAAGAGATAAGGAAAATAACATCCACCGTTATATATTAAAAGATGATGGAGAAATAGAAGAATCTCTGATCACTAACCTCAATGATCTTTATTCCCAAATTTATACACTTGAAAAAAAACCGGGACTAACAGAAACCATTGTAGTGACAGGTTTTAAAAACGAATCATCTTATACACATAATGATAAGTTTTCGGAAAATAAACCTGAAGAAGAAAAACCAACTCCGGTTAAACGCTTATTTAAAGTTTTACTTTCTGAGAAAAAATCTATTGTCTATTTATACATCTATGCCATAATAGCAGGTATTATCAGTTTATCTCTACCTCTGGGTATACAATCTATTATTGGTTTCGTCACGAGTGGCCAGGTTTCTACTTCCATCGTTGTATTGATATCCTTTGTAACCTTAGGGGTTTTTATTAATGGAAGTTTGCAGATTATGCAACTTTCCTTAACTGAGCATATTCAGCAGCGACTGTTTTTGAAAACAGCTTTTGATTTTTCTTATCGTTTACCGAAACTAAAACTTGAGCCACTGCTAAAACATAACCCGCCGGAACTTATCAACCGTTTTTTTGATATTGTTACCGTCCAAAAAGGGGTAGCTAAAATATTGATTGACTTTTCAACTGCTGCTTTACAGATTATTTTTGGTTTAATTCTATTGGCATTATACCACCCCTCTTTTATCATATTGGGCGTATTCTTGCTGATTATTCTTTTTTTCCTTATACGTTCAGTGGCTCCTAAAGCACAAAAGACTAGTATCTATGAATCAAAATACAAATACCAGGTAGAGAACTGGCTGGAAGAGATCGCCAGAAACCTGAAGACGTTTAAACTGGCAGGATACTCAAACCTTCCAATGGAAAAGACCGACTATAACGTCAGCAATTACCTTTATGCCAGGGAACATCATTTCAAAAGTTTAATC
>JBKBXU010000409.1:0-2915 GCA_046313675.1 Cytophagaceae bacterium | reverse complement strand
AATGACAACATCTTTAAGAGTATGCACATCACGAATGGAACGACAAGCTTCTATCCCATCCATAACAGGCATCATGATATCCATGAGGATTAGTTGAGGTTTAAAATTTTTAGCGGCTTCAATTGCTTCTGCACCATTTGTCGCACACTGAACTTCAACACCAATTTTCTCAAGATTATACCTAAGGAGTTCCAGGATATCCGATTCGTCGTCTACGACCAGAGCCTTGAATTTCTTTTCCATGTTCGTTAGTATTAGTGTTACATATTGACCAAAATACATACCTCTCCTGTTCTGAAATATTAGAGATCTAATAATCAGATGATTAACGAATGAAAGGCAATGATTAATTGAACTATTTTAATTAGGAAACTTAAAGGTTATCTTCATTTTCTTTTTAAGTTTCACCGCTTTACCATTCTGATAAGCAGGTGTCCAGGCCGGCATCAGACGTGCTACCCTTAAGGCTTCTTCATCACAACCATGTCCTAAAGATCGCAATACCTTGAAATCAGTCAAAGAGCCGTCTTTATTGACAATAAATTCAATCCAGACATCGCCTTCGACAATATTCTTTGTTGCCTCCTTTGGATACCTGAGGCGATCTCCAAGAAATTTGATCAGAGCTTCATCGCCACCTTTGAACACAGGCATCTCAGCCACCCAGGTGAAAACCTCTTCTTCAATTTCTTCAATGATTTCCTCTTTTGTATCAATCACAACAATATCACTCAACATCAACTCCCCTTCCTGATCTTTCTCTCCTGCATTTGATTCTGCAAGTTCTTCTACCGTTGGTGGCAGTTCTTCTTGAACTTCCTGATCCGGCTTAACCACGGGAGGAAGAAACTTCAGCGTTGATAGCTGAGGCATTTCGATCTTTGGCGGTGGCGGAGGTGGTGGCGTAGAAGGATCAATTGGAGGAATTTCAAGATCTTCCAGTTTAACCTCTACCATATGCACCTTTTCTGCTACTACTTTTTCCGGTTTAATAACTTCTATAATCTTAGGAAGAGAAACAAGAAGAAAAAATCCCGTAAGCGCAACGGTCATTGATATAAGTATATTCCTTTCATACCTGTTCCTTAATGTATAAGCTCCAAAGAGTTTGTTACGATTCTCAAAAACGATTTCGTCAAACGAGCTGTTTAATGCACCCATCTTTTTATATTTTTTCTATGAGTTCTATGTCTACAGGGGTAATATCTACAACAGCATATCTCTTTACCTGACTGATATGCATTTCATCAAGAATATCCACTATGTTTTTATACCTTGATTTATCCATGGCCTTGATAATTACAACCAGGTCCTGAATCTCATTATTTTTGGTTTGCAGGAGCTTTCGGATGCCTTTGTCGGAATAGTCGGTAACCTGTACTTCCGGATCCTGAAGGCCTACATACCAGTATAATTTATCGCCCTCACCAATTACAATGGTCAAGGCTTTGGATTCTTTCAGATCCATGGTCTTGTTATCGTCTGTTTTATCCGGCATGTTCACCTCCATGGTCTGAGGTTTGTTGAACGTTGTGGTAAGCATAAAGAATGTAATCAGAAGGAAAGCCAAATCCACCATTGGGGTCATATCTACTTTGGTAGACATTTTTTTACTTCTTACTTTCCCGCCTTTTTTGCCTTTTCCGCCGTCACCGGAGTTTATTTCAGCCATAGTTGTATGCGTTTATAATTTATTAATTAGGTTTAGCTTCCATTGTAGTGATAAGGTTGAACTTATTAATGTTCTGCGACTGCAGGGTTTCAATAACCCTTGCCACGACATCATAATCCACATCCTTATCTCCTTTTATTGCAATTCTGAATTTAGGATTGGCAAGCCGGGCATGATGAACCCAGTCTTTCAATTCATTGGCCACTGAATCAACAGGAATTCCCTTCTGAAAAGCATCTCTTTTGTCCGACCTCTCATTCAACATTGTTTTCATGGAAGAAATTGGTGCCCCAAAAGAAGGCATAAGAGAAAATTCAGCCTTTTCTTCATCTGAAAATGCGATGTTATACTTTGCAGAGATTTTTTCCAGCATTGCAATACGTGTATTCTGATTGTCTATTCCGAAATAAACTCCTCCGTCCTTATCCACTGAAATGATCATAACATCATTATCAGGAAGTTTTATTTCTGAAACAGACGACGGAATATCTACGGCAACGGCTTCCTGGGGCTTAAACTTTGTGGTCAACATAAAGAATGTCAGCAGGAGGAAGGCTACGTCGCACATAGCCGTCATATCAAGTGATACGTTTTTTCTTGGAACTTTAACCTTTGGCATTTTTAATAAATTAAGCTATACTATGTTCTACTTTTTCTTTGTATTCAATAGTATCATTCGAATTTGCCGAGAAATTCTGAACAATACTGAAACCAATCTCATCAATACTGTATGTCAATGTATCTATTTTGCTTGTAAAATAATTATAAGCAATAATCGCCAAAGCAGAAGACGCAATACCAAGTGCTGTGTTGATCAAGGCTTCAGAGATACCGTTCGCAAGGGCTACAGCATCAGGTGCACCCGCAGTTGCAAGGGCAGCGAAGGCTTTGATCATACCAACAACAGTACCTAAAAGACCAACGAGCGTCGCAACAGATGCTAAGGTAGCAATAATTGTTAAATTTTTCTCAAGCATTGGTAGTTCAAGTGATGTAGCCTCTTCCAATTCTTTTTGGATAGCTAACACTTTTTGATCTTTATTTAGTTTTTTATCTCCAATTAAACTTTGGTATTTATTCAATACAGTATAAACAACATTTCCTACTGAACCTTTTTGTTCAAGGCATCTGTCAATAGCTGAAGGAACATTATTCAAAGATAACCTAGTCTTTACATCTCTTAAGAAATTATCCAGGCTACCTTTACCAAAGGCTTTTCCTATGGTTAGAAATCTCTCCAGTG
>JBKBXU010000408.1:0-2967 GCA_046313675.1 Cytophagaceae bacterium | reverse complement strand
CATATAGTCATTCCTCTTGCCTACAATATGGGTCTTTAAAAATGCCGATATCTTGTCACGCCATTGCCCAATGACCCTTAATAATGAACTGAGTTTTGAAAATATAACCTTTGAATGTTGTAGAATTTACAGAAAAACTTAGCGTTATCTCTACAAATGGACAAGGCAGGGAACAACCTCCTGAAAAGATGGATACATTGATTTATTATCATTTCGGTTTCTGTAAAACAAAGGAATAATACAGATCAATTTGATGATACAGACTCAAAAAAAGCATATTATTGAATTGCTCAGAAATATACAGCTTTTTTCTTCGCTTACCGAAGAGGAATTACAACAAGTTAATAGTAAAATAGCTGTAAAAAGATTTAAAAAAAATGGAGTAATTCTCTATGAAGAAGACACAAATGAATTTATGTATATTATTCTACATGGTACTGTTAAGGTGATACGACTCACAGAAGATGGTAAGGAGATTCTTCTTGCTATCCATAAATCAGGAGATTTTTTTGGAGAGGTTTCATTAATTGACAAAAAAACCATTCCTGCTACAGTAATAGCCATGGAAGACTCAAGTATTGCCATAATAAATGTGAGAGATTTCTTTTCTCTTATTTATGAACAAAAAAAAGTCCTTGACAATCTCTTAATGATTTTATGCTCAAGACTAAGGGAAAGCTGGGAGAGAATACAGCTTTTAAGTTTCAGTAATGCAGAGCAAAAGGTAAAGACCATATTCTTCAAATTATATCACCTCGGCGTAAAAATGCCTGAGGGTACTATGTTAAAACTAACCCATCAAGATATTGCAAATATGATAGGAACATCGAGAGAAACCGTTAGCAGGATAATTGATAAATGGCAAAAAGAAGGAGATCTAAAGGTATTTAGAAATAAAGGCATACTTTTAAAAGAAAAATTTTTTCAAAAGTTGTGATTTTCGTCACTTTCTCTTATAATACATTACTATATCCTAACTCGTAGGAGTATTAGATCTTTGACAGATTAGCGTAAAGAAGTTGTTTCCGAAAGGGTAAACCCTGGGTAACCAGGGGGCACAAAGCCACGGGTCCTTAACTTTATATTTATTAAGGATAGCCGGGTTGCCGAAGAAACAGAGCTTATCCAGAGTTTGTCTATAGGAAAAGGCCTGTTTCCCTTTGAGGAAACAGGCCTTTTTTATGTTAAAGGATTAAAAATTTTTAATTTGTTTTTAATCTTGTTTTAATAAAAAGCTTGTATGATTTCCATTAGCCGTTCTTTGGCAGAATATAAGTAAAGTATTTAGCCAGTTTTCTAACATAGAAAAGCCTTTTTGATATTAAAAGGAGGTCAAGATGAGAAGGTCAAAGAATTTAAGAACTGATTCAAAGGGGATAATCATGAGAAAGCCTAAGATCTTTGAATTTAGCACAGTGGTAGTTAGTCTATTTGTGCTCCTTTTTGTATTCGCTTATGGGGAAGTAGCAAGCGCTGTAACTTACTATGTTTCTCCAACTGGTAATGACAGCAACAACGGCTCAATAAATGCCCCGTTTAAAACTATCCAGAAGGCAGCAGATGTTGTTAATCCTGGGGATACTGTAATAGTAAGGGATGGAATTTATACTACTGATCGGGGGGGCGATTTACTTATAATTAAAAGAGGAGGTACTGCCAATGCACCAATAACCTTTAAGGCTGAAAATAAATGGAAGGCAATACTTGATGGCTTAGGTAACAAGACTTGGAATGGGATAATTATTACTGCTACTGCTCCATATACTATAATTGATGGATTTGAGATTAAAGATTTTCATGAAAACGGAATTGCCTTATATGCCAATAACATAACTATCAGGAATAATTATATCCATAATATAGGGAACTACCATATTGTATCTGACTATCCTTATTGCACTAAATATGGTGTTCAAGAACCTGGATGTAGATGTGAACCCTCGAATGGGATATATCCAGATGGCAACAACGTCTTAATCGAAAACAATGTCATCCATACCATTGGAAAAACAGGATGGACTGGCAAATATGAACCAGGCAGATATGACCATGCAATCTATGGTACCTATGTCAATAATCTGAAGATAATCAATAATATCATCTTGGATGTCTGGACAGGAAAGGCGATAGATTTTGCTGCCTCAAATAGCATTGTAGCTAACAATACGATACTAAGGTTGACCGAACCTCCTTCTGGCCAACCAACTGATTCAGGACTGATGGCTATTACAGGTGGCAGTAATCAGATTGTGCAGAATAACATTGGAGGATGGCTGATTCCTTACATTGGAGATTTTCTCAATGAGAATAAAAGGGATAAAAAGTGCGAAACGAAGCGTTTTTAATGCTTGGGCAAAAAAAACTATTCACGGGGGCTGATATGAAAAAATTGAGGGTTATAAAATTAATTACTTTCTCAATCTGCACATTTGGATTTCTCTTATTTACTATCGATAAGGTATTAGCTGAGCGGTTTTTTCAAACAAACAACACATGGTACGAAAAGATACCGGCCAATGCAAAAGTAATAGATAATTCCAATAAATATGTTCAGACCATTGTAGATAATTCGCCACTCTTTTATGTCAACAATGGAGGATATAGTGTTCCTGTTTGGTATGCCAAAAAAGATACACCTATTGTTACGGTTGAAGTTAGATCACTGGTTTATGGTCCTATTGCAAGGAATCTTGGCTGGGATAAAGTACCAATACCTGACGAGGCTTTACCAGCTATGAACGAAGAAAGTTGCTCAGGAAGCGGACCAACCGATGGTCATATGGTAGTTGTAAGCTATGACAGAAGGTGGGCATGGGATTTTTATGCTGCAAGAAAGTGTGATGGTAAATGGAGTACGCATCTTATCCGGAAATGGGATTTAGCAACAGATGGCGTACTTGATCCATGTGGTAATTTGGGATGGGCTCGTATGGCTTGTGTGCCTTTGTTGCATGGGTTAATTACTTA
>JBKBXU010000407.1:0-3041 GCA_046313675.1 Cytophagaceae bacterium | reverse complement strand
CTGATCGGTATGGGCACCCCATTCGCTCTTATGGCGGCCATAGGATTTCTAATTACCCATTCACTGTATAAGGGAACATTATTTATGGTTGCAGGAACCATTGATCATGAAACCGGGACAAAAAAGATCCATGAGCTGGGAGGTTTATTCAAATATATGCCTTTGCTTGCAGTGGGAGCTTTACTGGCAGGTTTATCCAATGCAGGAATTCCTCCGTTTTTCGGTTTTATAGGGAAAGAACTTATCTATGAGGCATCTTTACGTTTTGAAAGCATCAATCCTGCCTATGTTTCCGCATTGGTTGTCTTGACAAACATGCTTATTGTTGCTACTGCACTAATGGCTGTATACAAACCTTTTGCCGGAACGTATATTGAGACACCGAAATCCCCTCACGAAGGTCCTGTATCGCTTTGGATAGGCCCATTGATTCTCGGCCTGCTTGGTTTCCTTTTTGGAATATTTCCAGACATATCATCTGAGTTCCTGGTCTCCCCTGCTGTATCCTCGCTTGAAGGAACACCTACCGAAGTAAAGCTGGAGCTATGGCACGGATTAAATCTTGCCCTTTTACTGAGTGGCATAACCCTGGCAGGGGGAATCATCATATATAAATTCAGAAACAGCTATAGCAAGGTGATGAAGTACACACCATTCTTTAAGAAAATCGACCCTGAAAGTATATACAATTACATTTTAAATGGAACAATGGCATTCGCCAAGTTTCAGACCAAAGTATTCCAAAGCGGCTATTTAAGAAATTATATTATCTGGGTATTGCTGACACTGTTTATTTTAGTCATCCTAACCCTCTTTACCTTTGGCATAGAAGATTTTATTATAAATTTCAATTTAAAGGATATTTACTTTTATGAAGTTGTCATTTGCCTTGTCGTTCTAATGGCTGCATTTGTTGCCCTGCGCTCCCGGTCTATGCTGGCAGCCATTGCGTCATTAGGTATCGTAGGTTATGGAATTGCCCTGCTCTTTGTGTTTTATGGAGCCACCGACCTGGCAATGACGCAGCTATCCATTGAAACACTAACCGTCATCTTGTTTGTGCTTGTAATTTATAAACTTCCAAAGCTTTCTTACATTTCCAGCAAAGCATTGCGAATAAGGGACAGGGTAATAGCCGTTTGCACAGGACTCCTGGTCACCTTTTTCATCCTATTCACCATAAGCAAACCTATGACTCCACATCTTAGTGAATATTTTCTTGCCAATAGCTATATACTGGCCAAAGGCCGTAATGTTGTAAATGTTATATTGGTAGATTTCCGAGCTTTTGATACTATGGGAGAAATTGTCGTATTGGCAGTTGCTTCGATTGGTGTGTTTACACTGGTTAAATTAAGGTTAAGTAAAACAGATAGAAAATGATCTCATTAATACTTTCTACAGCCACAAAATACCTGCTCCCTATCCTGATCCTATTTGCATTTTTCATGCTTATACGTGGGCATTATGAACCCGGAGGTGGATTTGTAGGAGGACTTGCCGCTTCTGCCGCCTTTGCCCTGTATACCATTTCCAATGGCGTAAGCAAGGCACGAGCTATCTTCCCTATGCCTCCTTCTACCATGGTGTTAACAGGGTTAATATTAGGCCTAGGAAGTGGGCTATTCAGCTTTTTCAGGGAACAAATTGCTTTTAAGGGAATATGGCTGGACTTCCATTTTCCTGTTATCGGATTATTAGGTACTCCTCTATTGTTTGACATTGGGGTATTTCTGGTGGTAATAGGCGTTGCAATGAAGATAATCTTTACTTTAGCAGAGGAATGAGCTTATGGAAATAATTTTTGCTTTTATGACGGGAGGCCTTTATTCCATGGCAATCTACATGATTTTAAGAAGGAGTATTGTAAAACTTATAATTGGCTTTATTCTCTTATCTCATGCCACGCACATGCTTATTTTCACCTGTAGCAGACTAACACGAGGAAAAGCTCCCCTGATTCCTGAGGGGCAAACCGAGTTACAGGAAGCAGTTGCTGATCCATTGCCACAGGCTTTGATCCTAACAGCCATAGTAATAAGTTTCGGGTTAATAGCCTTTTCTATTGTATTGATTAAAAGGGTTTATCAAACCGTAGGTTCTGATGACCTTGATAAAATGACGTCCACTGATACTTTTTAATAATTGGAAAACTATAGTTTTTATATTTTCACACCCATTATTCTTCCGCTGGTCACCGGAATAATATTGCTATTCCTGCTTTCCAATATAAAGGCGCAGCAATGGATTAACATCATTTTTTCATTTCTTTTCCTTATTTCCGGATTGCTGTTGTTCCATCATGTAAACAGCAATGGTATAATAGCCACCCAGGCCGGCGGATGGCCTGCGCCCTTTGGGATAACCTTTGTAGCTGACCTCTTCAGTGCCATCATGGTAGTAATGACCGGTCTGTTGGCCTTTGGCATTTCACTATACTCCGTCACTACCATGGATAATAAACGAAGCAGCTTCGGCTACTATCCATTACTGAATATAATGTACATGGGCATTTGTGGCTCTGTACTTACAGGAGATCTTTTCAATTTATTTGTCTGGTTCGAGGTTATGTTGATTTCTTCCTTTGTTCTTTTGTCTCTTGGGGGGTTAAAGGCTCAACTGGAAGGTACTATAAAATATGTCACCATAAACCTAATCTCCTCAGCCATTTTCCTTGCTGCTATTGGGATTCTATATGGGGTTACCGGAACACTGAACATGGCTGATCTGGCAGAAAAGGTACCCCTTGCCGAAAACCAAACAATGATTCTCATAGCAGCCATTTTATTCCTTATGACCTTTGGAATAAAATCTGCCTTATTCCCTCTGTTTTTCTGGCTACCTGCCTCCTACCATACTCCGCCTATTGCCATTTCGGCCATATTTGCAGGTTTATTAACCAAGGTAGGGGTGTATGCACTTATAAGAATATTTACCCTTGTCTTTACCCATCAGGTAGCTTATACGCACACGATACTTTTGGTTATAGCAGGATTTACCATGGTCGTAGGAGTACTTGGTGCTGCATCGCAGGGAGAAAT
>JBKBXU010000406.1:0-3063 GCA_046313675.1 Cytophagaceae bacterium | reverse complement strand
GTATTTGAAATGGTTTTTGATGAGATCTTTCAGAAGTTCGACATCCTCGTTTTCCAAAGGATCAAAACCAACCATTTCCATATTGCAACGTTCGGCAAATTTTTTCGATTTATCATATATAAAGGCAACACCACCGCTCATACCCGCAGCAAAGTTTCTTCCGGTTTCACCTAAAATTACGGCTACTCCACCGGTCATATATTCACAACCATGGTCTCCAACACCTTCAACAACCGCTTTAGCACCGGAATTTCTTACACAGAATCGTTCTCCTGCTTGTCCTCTGATGTACGCATCACCGGAAGTTGCACCGTAAAAGGCTACGTTACCTACAATGATGTTTTCACTTGGCACAAACTTGGAAGCTGCAGAAGGGTAAAGGATAAGTGTGGCACCGGATAAGCCTTTGCCAAAGTAGTCATTAGCTTCCCCTTCAAGTTCCATCTTCAGTCCGTTTGCCCCAAATGCTCCAAAGCTTTGTCCTGCAGATCCTAAAAACTTATAATTAATAGTTCCTGCCGGCAACCCTTGTCCTTTGTATCTGGATGAGATTTCATAGGATAACATGGTACCGGCAGATCTGTCGATATTGGTTATCTTGAATTCTTTATTTACTGCTTTTTGCTTTTCTAAAGCATTTTTTGCTTCCGCAATCAACGTTTTGTCAAGTATGGCTTCAAGTCCATGATCTTGTTCTTCCTGCTTGTAAATTCCAACACCTGCTTCCACAGGAGCTTTGAATAAAATAGCACCAAGATCGAGATTCTTGTGTTTCCAATGGCTGATGTCATCTCTAATCTCAAGTTTGTCTACCTGTCCGACCATTTCATCAACTGTTCTGAAACCAAGTTCTGCCATGATTTCTCTTAATTCCATGGCAAGGAATGTAAAGAGGTTAACTACATGCTCAGGCTTTCCTGTAAACAATGCTCTTAACTCTTTATTTTGAGTTGCTACACCTACAGGACAAGTATTAAGATGGCATTTACGCATCATGATACATCCTGAGGTTACAAGTGCTGCGGTTGCAACACCCCATTCTTCAGCACCAAGAAGTGCGGCTATAGCCAGGTCACGGCCGGTTTTCATTTGCCCATCAGCCTGTACAGTGATACGGCTTCTCAGTTTGTTTCTTACCAGGGTCTGGTGCGTTTCTGCCAAGCCAAGCTCCCAGGGAAGTCCTGCATGACGTATAGAGCTAATAGGAGAAGCTCCGGTACCTCCATCATGTCCGGAGATAAGTACCACATCTGCATGTGCTTTCGTTACACCTGCAGCAATAGTTCCTACACCGGCTTCTGAAACCAGTTTCACGTTTATCCTTGCTTTTGGATTTGAGTTTTTAAGATCAAAGATTAACTGAGCAAGGTCTTCGATTGAATAAATATCGTGGTGTGGAGGAGGTGAAATAAGCCCTACTCCAGGCGTTGAATGTCTAACTCTGCCAATCCAGTCATCAACTTTATGTCCCGGAAGCTGTCCGCCTTCACCAGGCTTAGCTCCCTGAGCCATTTTAATTTGAAGTTCATTGGCATTGGCCAGGTAGTAACTTGTTACTCCGAAACGTCCGGATGCAACCTGCTTAATAGCCGATCTTTCCCAATCTCCGTTTGGTTTTTTATCAAAACGGATTTCATCTTCTCCACCTTCTCCAGAGTTGCTTTTGCCACCTATTCTGTTCATGGCTATTGCCAATGTTGAATGAGCTTCATGAGAAATAGAACCGAAAGACATTGCTCCTGTAGCAAATCTCTTAAATATGCTTTCAATAGATTCTACTTCATTTAAAGGAATGGTGTCTTCTGCAGACTTAAATTGCAACAAACCTCTTAATGTTGCCGCTTTTACACTTTGGTCATTAACAAGTTTAGAGTACTTTTTAAATACGGAGTAGTCATTCGTTTTTGTTGAATGCTGCAACAGATGGATTGTTTGTGGGTTGAATAAGTGATATTCGCCCCTTCTCTTCCATTGATACATTCCCCCAACCTCTAGTTTAGGATTGGGAACGAATTTCTCAGGATATGCCAATCTATGTTTGGTAAGTGCTTCTTTGGCAATTCCATCAAGGTTCAGGCCTCCGATTCGGGAAACTGTATTAGTGAAATATTTATCTATTACTTCTTTGCTGATACCAAGGGCTTCGAAAATTTGTGCTCCCTGGTAAGACTGAAGTGTAGATATTCCCATTTTTGAGAAAACTTTCAACAGTCCGTCATTAACAGCTTTGGTGTAATTTTTGAATAATTTGTCACCATCGTAATCAGCTTTAATTACGCCTTTTTTCTTAAGATCAATAATTGATTCAAGTGCCAGGTATGGATTAATTGCCGAAGCTCCAAAACTGATAAGTGTAGCAAAATGGTGTACTTCCCATACATCACCGGCTTCCACTACTATACCAACTTTGCCTCTGTATCCTTTTCTGATCAGGTGGTGATGCACCGCTGATGTGGCCAGCAATGATGGTATAGGCGCATGGCTGCTATCGATGCTTCTGTCGGATAACAATATAATAGAGTATCCGTCTTCCACGGCATCTGATGCATATTGGCAAACCCTGTTAAGGGCTTTTTCAAGGGCTCCTGCGCTTCCGTCAGATTTAAAAGTAATGTTTATGGTTTTTGCCTGGAAATAATCTTTGTCCAGGTAACGGAGTTTTTCAAGGTCTTTATTGCTAAGTACAGGTTGCTTAAGCTCAACAATTTTGCAATGCATTGGTGACTCGTTAAGCAGGTTTAATGAACCTCCGACATAAGATATAAGGGACATCACCATACGCTCTCTTATTGGGTCAATAGGAGGGTTGGTTACCTGTGCAAACAATTGCTTAAAGTAGCTTGATAAATGCTGGCTTTGGTCAGAAAGTATGGCAAGCGGGGTGTCTATACCCATAGAACCAATTGGTTCTTTGCCTGTTTCTGCCATTTCAGAAACTATTACTTTAAGGTCTTCAGAGGAAAATCCAAAGGTTTGTTGTTTTCTCAGAAGTGTTTTCTCATCCGGTTGGTTGTAAGATCCAATAGGCTCCGGCTGATCCTCAAGTTTAATTTTATTTTTTAG
>JBKBXU010000405.1:0-3066 GCA_046313675.1 Cytophagaceae bacterium | reverse complement strand
CAATATCTTTTTTACCGTGCAGATGAAACCGGTTTGTATCTTTTAAATTGCAATATCAATCATACGGAAAATGTAAATGGAAAGAAACACAAGTATTCTCTGAAAGGGCCATTTAATCCCCCAAACAAAACATTAAAACTCCCCTTAAATTATAAAGATGCTTTTGTTACGGAATCAGAATTCTATCAGGTGATTGATGTAGACGGTTTAGGACAAAGAGCCAAATCAATTTTGCTTAGAGACAGTGTAACCGTGGATGCTTGGGGGCAACTCATAACACCTTTTGGAACCTTTAATAATGTGTTTAGGGTAAAAAATATTCGTTATAGCACATCTCGTGAGGACAAAGAGGTTTCTGGAAAAATAATGGAAGGAACTACTTTGTATCAAAAAGACACGATCTATCAATGGTGGATAGCTGAAGGTTCCTTTCCTCTGATGGAGCTAACCTGCTTTGGAGGCCCTCAACCATTGGGTGAGGAACAGAACCTAGATACGCAATATTTCTATTCTTTTTTCACAAAGGTTGATATCGAAAACAATAAATCTGCGAAAACATTTTCCGCAATCCCAAACCTTGAGGCCAACAGCTTTATCGTTCAAGGCCCTGACAAAGTATTAAGTCTCAGAGATTCTTCCGGACAAGAGGTGAAGTATTCCGTGGTAAACATGGAATACAATAAATTTGAACTAACACTTACAAATCCTTTACCAGGGGAATATACTGCCATTGTGGTGACTGAGGGTGAGCTGAGCTTTGTGAAGATCGTAGTTCTTTAAATAAGAGAATAAGATCTGCTCCTTATGAGGACCTTTCCCTGGTTTAGGTTACGCTTTAAGAATTAGCAAATAAACAGGACTAGGGGGCTTAACTTTATTTTTCACTATTTTGATGCAATTCAATTATTCCTTTATATATTTAGAATTACAATTTCGACCGAAAATTATGTCCCAATTTATGCAAGCCGGTTCTATTAAAAAGGTATTTTTACTTTTGGCCGCTTCTTTTTTTCTACATGCCTGTTGCACTAAAAAGCATTGTGAAGAAGAGTACAATCCAGCGATTCTTATTAAGTTTATTGACTCTAATTACCCCGACCCATATGAAGTTACAGTGTTTTTACTAGACAAAACCTCCTTACAAAAGATTGATTCTGCAAGCTTTTCTCAGGTGAGAGAATATTTTATAATTGGTAGTACAACAATGGGTAACAGAAAAATTGAATTAAAGAATTATTCATTCCTACTAGAAACAGATGTTACTTCGGACACCATCACCGGTATTGATTACCAAAGGTATTCTAAAGAAATTAAATGCAACAATTGCTTACTCATTGATGACGGTAAAATGACGGTATTTAAATATAAAGATTTTATTTATAAGCATGACCAATCGGAATATTCTGACAATGACACCCTGGTCATTAAAAGGAATTAAACCATAACCCATCTGACTGTTTGTTTCTGCCACCTCCTTACCTTATTTTTCCTCCAAAATATTGTAATATGATTGCACAAACACCTATGGTACCTTACTATGCGGTAATATTTACCTCCCTCAGAACGGATGCAGATTTAGGGTATCAGCAAATGGCTGAAAGAATGATTGAGCTGGCCTCTCAACAAGAAGGGTTTCTAGGCATGGAGTCCGCAAGAAATGATGTAGGAATCACCGTTTCTTATTGGAAAAACTTGAAATCTATTCAAAACTGGAAGCAAAACATTGAACACAGTATTGCAAGAGAAAAAGGTAAATCCTTATGGTACAAAAAATTTAAAGTAAGGATTGCTAAAGTAGAACGTGATTACGAATTTGATGCCTAAGCCCTAAAGCATTTGAAAAACTTCCGGAACATAATAATCATTTTAACAGGACTACTCATTGCCTATAGCCCAAAGGTTATCTCAAAGACCTTAAGTCTGCTAAACATTTCCTTTGGCCTTGAAGGCTTTCATTCTGTATTTCTGTGGAACTGGCTGGCAACAATATTACTCATTGTTTTCATCATAGGTATAGAAGGTAAGAAATTGAATTCAATTCTCTTATATCGGCTGACAATAAAAGACCTGCAGTGGTCACTCCTATTGGCCGGCATCGCCCTTGCCTGGTCATGGGCAATTCACCTACTCTTCCCTCCCTTTCAAAGTGAAGGCCTTTCTGAAATTGTAGCCCAACCTTTAGGGCTCGTGCTTGCCTTAATCATCACTGCTGCTATCACAGAAGAAATTCTCTACAGAGCTTATCCCATAGAGCGGATTCATGAGTTAACGGGTAAACGATGGCTTGCCGTGGGATTGAGTTTCACGATCTTTATTCTTCCCCACATACAGTTTTTCGGCCCTCTTTGGCTCATCTACCACGGGGGTGGCACTGTTATAATCTACTTGCTGTATCTATGGCGCCGAAACCTTTACGCCTGCATGTTGCTGCATTTTTTTATTAATGCACCCATCTTAATACCGGTGTTGAGCAGGTAGCGAATGCAAAGCAGGCATTATAGTTTAAGGACATCCCGAGTCTGTTGCCGTTGATGCTACACCTTGCCTGGTCATCCAGCTTAAATCTCTATAATCAGAGGGAACCAAACTAATCCTGAATCATGTTTAGCGGATATTCGGCGCAGCTTTCTAAATGAAAAATCCCTATTTATCTTTACTGAAAACCTCCTGGAAATATGCAGGAAATCAAAAGCGAAGGTTTGTTTTCATCTATATATTACTGATTACAGCAAGCGTTTTCCTTGCTTTACACCCTGTCCTGTACGGCTGGTTTATTGATAAACTTCAGCAGGATCCCGGCAGCATCATACAATACACCTGGATATTTGCAGGATCTTTTCTCGGACTAAAACTTATGGAATGGGCTTTTCACGGACCGGCAAGGGTAATGGAGCGAAAGCTGGCATTTTCCATAGGCCATAGTTACCTCGGTGATTTATACCACAAAGTTTTACACCTGCCTGCCGGATGGCATCAGGAAAACCACAGCGGTTCGTCCATCAACCGATTAAGAAAAGGGCATGAGGCCCTGCGAAATTTCTATCAGACCGGATTTGCATACCTGCA
>JBKBXU010000404.1:0-3112 GCA_046313675.1 Cytophagaceae bacterium | reverse complement strand
TCAAATGTTATTCTTGTGCATAAACTAATTGACAAGTGTCGTTAAGAAGGTTTTATTCTATTTCATACATGGAAACCTGTCCTTTTTCCCAACAGTCAAGCGTATATTTAGTGGCGGCAGCAATGTTTTTCAGGGCCTCATGGGTAAGAAAAGCCATATGTCCTGTAATAAGCACGTTTTTGAAGGAAAGCAGCCTTGCAAAAATCTCATCCTTCAGGATGTCGTTTGAATGGTCATGAAAGAAAAGTCCCCCCTCATTTTCATATACATCAATACCTAAAGCGCCTATTTTCTCATCCACCAATCCCTGGATCACATCACGGATGTTTACTAATTTTCCTCTGGCTGTGTTTATTAGTATCACGCCCTTTTTCATATGCCTGATCATATTTTTGTCAATAATGTATTCGGTCTCTTTTGATAAAGGCAGATGGAGTGAGATTATGTCCGATTCTTTACATAATTTTTTAAGAGAGCAGAAGTGTATGCCGTATTTTTCAGTAAGTTCTTTTTTTATACTTCTGTTCCAGCAAAGGATTTTGCAGCCGAAGCCATGTAAAATTTTTGCCAATACCCTTCCTGTTTTTCCCATTCCAATAATGCCTACTGTTTTGCCATGCATGTCAAATCCCACCAGATCCGTTAAAGTAAAATCATATTCCCTGACTTTTGAATGAGCTTTTATCAATTTTCGATTTAGTGCCTGCATAAGCATAACGGCATGTTCTGCCACCGCATAAGGTGAATAATCAGGCACATTTGCAAGCTTAATGCCTGCTTTTTTCATAGCTTTCAGGTCTATCCGGTCAAGCCCGGCTATACGCATGGCAATCATCTTAACGCCTTTTTGCTTTAGCTTTTTTGCCATTTCAGCATCAATGGTTTCTCCTGTTATTGAAATAGCCGATTGATTTGTGATTTTTTGAAGAGTGTCTTCATTAAGAGGTTCATTGATCAACTCCAATGCATGTTTCCCATCATTTGCCTGCTCTTCGAGATAGTCTTTTTCGTAGGGTTGAACATTAAAAATTGCAACTTTCATATGATCTGTTTATTAGAATAACATTTACAGGTATAACAGGTTTTGAAATCAGGGAGTAATATACGGGAATATGAGGATAAAAGCTTTATTTGTTTTGTGGATGTGTTGCTTGGGTTTTAGTAGTTATGGCCAACAGGAAGATTTTCCGAGGGTTTTTACGGGGCTGTCTTTTGATAAACCTACACATTTAACACATAGTGGAGATGGAACGGATCGGATTTTTGTGCTAGAACAGGCGGGTAAGATTAAAGTGTTTCAAAATAGTGAAGAGGTTCGTGAAGCTCATGTTTTTTTGGATATAAAAAACAAAGTTAGATCAGGAGGGGAGCAAGGCTTATTAGGTTTGGCATTTCATCCTGATTTTAAGAAGAATAAGCATTTCTATATCAACTATACAGCTCAGGAAGACGGGCAATTGTATACCTTTGTTTCCCGATTTGAAGTTTCTTCAGAAAATCCGGATAGTGCCCTTATAAATAGCGAAGAGGTAATTTTGCAATTTGAACAACCGTATGGTAATCATAATGGAGGGACAATCTTTTTTGGATTGGACGGGTATTTATATATAAGCACAGGTGATGGCGGTGGTGGCGGTGACCCTTTGGAAGCCGGACAGGACAGGTCGACGTTGTTGGGAAAAATCCTTAGAATAGATGTTGATAATAGAGAAGGGATGAGAAACTATTCAATTCCAAAGGATAACCCTTTTGCCGGAAATACTGAAAATTATAAGGAAGAAATTTTTGCCTATGGCTTAAGAAATGCCTGGAAAGTAAGTCAGGATGAAGAAAACGGGTTGATTTATGCAGCAGATGTAGGGCAGGATGAAATGGAAATTATCAATATTATAGAAATAGGAAAAAATTATGGCTGGAATATAATGGAAGGAAGCCTGTGTTTTGAACCTGCAGAAGATTGCCCTCGGGAAGGATTAGAGCTACCTGTATTTGAATATCCTAATCGTAGAAATGATTGTTCAATTACCGGTGGATATGTTTACAGAGGTGCGGTTAACCAGTCTATTGAAGGATACTATGTGTTTGGAGATTATTGCAGCGGGAAGGTTTGGGCTATACGATACAATGGGGAAGAGGTTGTTGATGAGCTGCTTTTATCGGACACCGATCTTCAGATTTCCTCGTTTGGTGAAGATGAGCAAAATGAACTATATATTTGTGATCACAGAGGAGGAGGGATATATCGTCTGGAGCTGGAAAATCCAACAGCCAAAATAAAAGACAAAAAAGTATTAAAAAAGTAATAAAAATATAGAATCTTCATTTTGTAATGGGGCAAGTTATGATTAATTTGCCTTTTCATTTAGAAGCTCTTTATTACAAAATGAGGAAATATCTTTTATCTCTTGGGGTAATATTGTTATTATGCCAGAATTTGTTCGCACAGAATGAACTTCAGTATTCAGGTTTTTTTGACAGCTATTACTACAGATTCTTCAATATAACTGCCGGTGGGGGGATAAGCGCTTATCGTGGTGATCTTTCGCAAAATCTTGCGCTCAATTCATTTGGCTTTAACGGCAGCCTTGGGGCTCATTATCGTTTATGGCCCCGGATGATGTTTGGTGCTGAATTCACTTACTTTACCCTTGGAGCTGAAGACCAAAACATGGAAAGAAACATTTCTTTTGTTTCTACCAACTGGGAATTAACAGCTATTAGTAAATTTTTTATAGTTGACGATATTGTGAGAGTTGCCAGAGATAGAAATAAGCCTCCTCGTTTTAGTAAGCCTTATTTATTTACAGGGATTGGCTTTTTAAGGTATAATCCGGTTTCTACACAAGGGCCGATATTTCTGGATGGAGAGCCTGTTCCTTTTGATACGCTTTTCCTGGCTGGAGAACGCAGGTATCCTGCCAGTACCCTGGTAGTACCGGTTGGCTTTGGTGTATCGTTTTATGTATCGCCGAAATTTAGCATTCTCACTGAAATGTCTTATAGATTTACCTTTACAGATCATCTTGACGATGTCAGCTTCAGAGGAAACAATGGCGGAAATGATGGATTCGCTTTATTCAGCATGAAATTGCAATATACTCCATTTCCTCCT
>JBKBXU010000403.1:0-3114 GCA_046313675.1 Cytophagaceae bacterium | reverse complement strand
CGTATTGCCACATGTCTCTGTCGAGATCAAGCAGGATGGTGTTAATACGCTTCAGATTATCACACAATGCACCCATATTATCGTAATGCTCAATCTGGGTGGTATAGGTGCTACGCGAAAGGCTTAGAATGTTGTTGACAAAATTATCGGCAAATTTCAACCAGTTAATCTCCGGGTATGCCACAAAATGGGCATTGAAATTACCTGTGGCACCTCCGAATTTGGCAGAATACGGAATACTTTGGAGCAATCCTTTCTGCTTTAGAACTCGTTCCGTAAACACCGCTATTTCCTTACCAAGTCTTGTCGGTGAGGCAGGCTGTCCATGGGTTTTTGCGAGCATGGAAATATCCTTCCAGTCTGCTGCAAGTTTATTTAGTATAGAAAGAACACGTTCCAATTGAGGAAGAAGAATCTCCTGAACTGCATCCCTGAGCAACATGGGTATGGAAGTATTGTTGATGTCCTGTGAAGTCAGACCAAAATGGATGAATTCCTCATACTTAGACAAGCCAAGAATTTCCAGTTTTTCTTTAATAAAATACTCTACTGCTTTGACATCGTGGTTGGTAATTTTTTCCGTGGCCTTGATTTTAAGGGCATCGGCCTCGGAAAATTTTGTGTAAACCTCCCTTAATTTGATATATGCTGATTTGTCAAAATCTTTAAGCTGTGGTAAAGGCAGCTCACAAAGTGCGATAAAATATTCTATCTCAACTTTAACCCGGTATTTGATCAAGCCAAATTCAGAAAAATAGGGAGCCAAAGATTTTACCTGATTCCTGTATCTGCCATCAATCGGAGAGATGGCTGTAAGTGCATTCAATTCCATGTCAATTCCATTAAAGGCCAAAGATACAAAATGATTAAAAAAACGCATCATCGTTATGTAATTATTGACATTGCGACGGAATATGCATCCCTTAAATACTCCGGCGTGGTGCCATAAGCCTGGCTGCTCCGTATGGATTAACCTTTACCGGTCTTAAACGCATGGGAAAATTATTGGTCACACAATTGTGATGTCCATTAGTTCTGCAGCATAATTTTCCAGCTCTATGGCTCTATGTTCTGCCGTGTGATTATTCAGAACTATTTTTCTGGCATTGTTTCCAATTTGTTTCCTTTCCTTTTCAGATATGTCTTTCAGGAAATTGATAGTATCTTTTTTATTTCTGGCTATCAATATAGATTCTCCATGCTTAAATAAAGTTTCAAGGCCTTCCCAATAGTCGCTGATGACAGGTGTGCCACAGGCAGCGGCTTCAAAGAGCCTCATGCTGGGTGCATATCCTGCCTTTACTATGTCTGCTCTGGTGATATTCAAGGCAAATCGCTGACTGTTATAAAAGCACCGGTGTTCTGAAGGTGGTATGTGGTGTATGTGTTCCACATTAAATGGCCAGTCGATATCTAATGGATATTCAGCCCCGGCTACCATAAATCTACCCAGCGGCATTTCTTTTGCTGCTTGTAACATGAGTTTTTCCAAAGGAGTTTTCCTGTCGTCGGTATAGGTACCCAGGTAGGCCAGATCCCATTGAATATCCTCTTCTTCCGGATGATAAAACATGGGATCAAATGAGCAGTAAAGTGCCGATGCTTTTGGAGATTTATAGCGATTTTCCAGTATTTCCAATGCTTTTCCACCTGTGCAGGATAAGTAAAGGTCATATGCGGGGATTATCTTCGGGGAAATGTATTCAAAATCTCCCTGCTCCAATTTCGCTAATGTAACAGGCGTGTCAATGTCATAAAAAGCTGCAATTCCCCGGGTTGTATTTTGTACCCATTCCCCGACTTCCACACCTTGAGGGACATAGGAACCGACTATTACTAAATCTGCATTCTTTATTTCATTCGTGTATTTGCTCTTTAGTTCTTTCAGATTGTTATATAAATCCAGTCGGCAGAAATTCGGGTCAGGTAAATCCCTGTGGGATGCATACCTGGTCACGTCTCTTTCCAAAAAAAGAATTTTGTGGTTCCTTTTACTGAGTTCTTTTACCAAACTCCGGTAGGTAGTGGCATGGCCATTGCCCCAGGAAGAAGTGATTGATAAACCAATAATTACGATGTTCATATGAGGTTTTTTACCGGTTAATGTGTTCTTACAAGTAATTTCCATCCAGGCGAGATTGTTTACAGGCATTAGATTCGCAAATTATCTCTTCCGAATGCAAAGCAGAAAGATTCCCTATGCAGTAGCTTGGTACGCTTGGTGTGTGTTTCATAATCTGTTCTAATTTGTTCATTGCCTGACCTTTTTATGCGGCATCGTTACTAACTGGTTACGTTAAAATATGTTATATGTTTTTATCCCCATAATGTCAACATTCACACTTTTCTGTTTTTGCGTTCTGAAAAGTGTGCATTCCTGGTCTTGTGATAAGCTGGTTTGCGGCAATATCTTTAGCTTACAAGATGTTTATTAGGGAGTAGGTCTTGCGGAAATGTAGTGGACAAAAAAAAGCAGCTTAGAATTTATCTTTGCTGCTTTAAATATTGCGGGATAGTGGTTAGTTAATCTAAGTAATTTCAGGGTGTTGAAGCGCTATGGATAAAGCTGAAATAGATCCGGAAACATAAATATCTCCGTTTAATATCATTTTCATGATGTCTTTCTTGTCAACTTCCAATACATCGATGTCTTCCATCTCGTCTACCTTAGGCTCTGTTTGAAAGGATACATTTTGTGCAAGATAAACATACAGCTTATTGGTATCTTTGGTAGGGTTGTCTGACAGAGTGGCAATATGTGTGAAAAGTCCACCACCAAACCCTGTTTCTTCCATTAGCTCTCTTCGCGCAGCTACTTCCGGGCTGGCTTCTTCTTCATCAATAACCCCACCAGGTACTTCGGTTACAATTTCTCCCAATCCGTGCTTATATTGTCTTACAAGGAGAAATTTGTTTTCTTTGGTAACTGCAACAATCAAAACGACATCAGGGCGGACGTTGACATAATAATCGTCAACTATGCTTCCTCCGGGAAGTTTAACAACATCTTTCTTTACTTTACACCATTTATTCCAGATAATATTCTCTGATGATATAACCTGCCACTCTTTCATTTTTTAATCGGGTTTTATTCCTTCATCGCGAAGGAACAGA
>JBKBXU010000402.1:0-3137 GCA_046313675.1 Cytophagaceae bacterium | reverse complement strand
GGCACAAAGGGCCAACCGGAGGCGCACCACGCCAGATCCTCGCCCAAGGATAGCAGAGTCGAGAGCAGAAACAAAGCAAGCATAAAGGGAACCAGAAAAGAAGAAGACCAAGGATACCAAATATAAGACCTAATACACTAAACAAGCTTCCGCCATGTGTAGCATTTTTCTTAAGATCTTTCTTTACTTCTTTGATCGCTTTTTTTACTTCTTTTTTGTTAGAAGGATCTTTTACGTTAGCAAGAGGAGCTAAAGCAGCAGCTTCAGAACCTTCAGCAGAGTAAAAGTCTTCAGTTGCATTAGTTTCAACAACAGCTTCAGTAGCAGAAGCAGTTTCTTCTGTAGCTACGGCTACTTCTTCAGTTGATTTAGCTACAACTGGAGCTTTTTCAGTAGTTTTTACTCTAAAGTCATTACGATACTTCCATTTTGTAGCAAGATTGTCATACGTGCTGCATGAAGAAAGGATCACACATACTAATGCAAAAGCGAAAAGGGTTTTGAATTTTGTAAAAAGTTGTTTCATGGTTTTTAAAAATTTAAGTTAGTCATCCCCAATTCTAGGACAATTTTTATAATTCACCAAATATTTTAGCACTTTTTTCTTACAAAAACCTGAAATGAATGAGCAGGATTGACTATTTTTTATAAACCATTGAATTAAAAAAGGAGACCAGGAGGCTAAATAGCATAGCCCACCAAAAACCATCAACCTGAAAGCCCGGTGTGAGGTAATCTGCCAGTAGGATCATAGCAGCATTTATGACCAAAAGAAAAAGGCCAAAAGTGAGTATGGTAACAGGAATGGTGAGTAAAACCAGGAATGGTTTTACCAAAAAATTAAGTACTGCCAGGATAAGTACCAGCAGCAAAGCAGAAATAAAATCATCAATATGAACACCGGGTAGGATTGAAGCCAGACCCAACAGAAAAACCGATGATATTAGTATTTTAAAAACGAGATTCACTATACTCTGACGTTCTCTTCCCTTGAAGATCTTATAAGCTTATATTGGAAAGAATGAATTTGCTTTTCCAAAGTTAAGGCTTTATCTTTATAGAAAGCAAAATTTTGTTGCCAATAAATACGCTTTTTATAATTCAGTTTCTCTCCTGTTTTAAGTATCTCCTTAAAAAACTCCGGCCACTCAAGCCTATGCCACTCCTGAAGTCGGAAATTCAGGCGTTCAATCTTAAATTCTTTGAAAAGTAATTCTTTAAATTGGTTTTGTACCATTTTAAGCTCCTTTTCCTTGTTGGTTTTTATTTCTGAAATATTCATACTTATAAAAGTTAAAGGGTTGAAAATTAAAAGAGGAATTCTACTAAATCTAACCTCCCGAAGGCGGAGATTGTTTACTATACAATAAAATAAAATCAGCCTCTGATGTATATTGTTTTCAGAGGCTGAAAGTAACCTTTATTTTACTTTTGAAACTTCTCTTCTGTAGTATTCCATTGCTTCAGGCAAATGCTCCTGAAGGTCATTTATCCTTCGTTCAGTCGCCGGGTGGGTGGAAAGGAACTCCGGTGGCTGAGCCCCTTGGCTGACAGCGGCCATTCGCTGCCAGAAACTGGCTGCAGCTTCCGGATTATACCCTGCCAAGGCCATAAAGATCATACCAAGGCGATCAGCTTCAGACTCCATCCTTCTGCTATAAGGGAGTAATACACCTACCTGGGCACCTAAGCCAAATGCTGCCATAAACAACTGCTGTGTTTGCTGTGGACGCTCGTTCAGTGCCACCGATAAAGCCATACCTCCCATTTCTGCTGTCAAGGCCTGACTCATTCGCTCGTGTCCGTGCTTGGCTATAACATGTGCAATTTCATGCCCCATAATAACGGCTAGGCCTGTTTCATCTTCTGCAATAGGAAGAATGCCGGTATAAAAAGCAACCTTACCTCCCGGCATGGCCCAGGCATTGACCTGAGGATCATCAATCAGATTAAATTCCCAGTCGTAATTGGCAATTTCATCCTCCATATTATTTTCATGGAAATAGGTTTCTATAGCTCTTGCTATATTCTGACCGGTTCTTCTCACTAAGTCAACTTGTTGTTGATTATCGGAAAGGTTGGCCTGCGCCAACGTTTCATTATAAGCCGACTGACTCATTTCATTAATTTGCTGATCAGGTACCAGGTCAAGTTGTCTCCTACCCGTAATAGGCACCCGGCTGCAATCAGCAAAAATCATTAAAAATGCCAGTAGTAATGTATATTGTGCTTTCTTCATTTTTCTTAATTTTTTGCCCCTCTTATATATAAGAAAAACATGAGCCTGCATAATTTGTTTTTTGAGGAACATTGGACGTCCGGAAATTGAGTGTTTACCACGAAACTTTTGCACAATATTTGCTAACCTGGTAGAGTAATTCCTGATTAATTATATTTTTGTATCAAACAATACTAACATGAAAATTTTAGCTGTAGGAAGAAATTATGCAGGCCACATTAAGGAATTAAATAATAAAGATATAGGTGAACCTATAATTTTCACTAAACCCGATACTGCCCTACTAAAAAATGATGCCCCATTTTATCACCCTTCTTTCTCCGATAACATACATTTTGAAGTTGAACTACTTATCAGAATTTGCAAAGAAGGGAAAAACATTCAGGAAAAATTTGCCTCCAAATATTACGATGCCATTGGAATTGGCATAGATTTTACGGCAAGAGACCTGCAGCAAAAGGCAAAAGAAGAGGGATTGCCATGGGCACTGGCAAAAGGATTTAATGGCTCAGCACCTGTTTCAAGTTTTATCCTTAAAGAAGATTTTAACGATATAGGCAACTTAAATTTCCATTTGCTTGTTAATGGCGAAAAAAAACAGGACAGTAACAGTAGTGAAATGATATTCTCTTTTGATAAGATTATATCTTATATATCACAATTTATTACCCTGAAACAGGGAGATATTATTTTTACAGGAACACCCGAAGGGGTAGATAAAATAAACATTGGCGATGTACTTGAAGCATTTATTGAAAATAAAAAATTACTTACCGTTGAAATCAAATAAGCTTGGCCTTATACTTGTTTCAGCCTGTTTATTCATAAACCCTGTTTCAGCACAGATTAACAGACCGGAATATCCTGAGGTACCCAAAGGTTATTTTATTTTCCCGAT
>JBKBXU010000401.1:0-3180 GCA_046313675.1 Cytophagaceae bacterium | reverse complement strand
ACATATTTTCTTAAGCGATTCTTAAACCATAAGGTCTAAGGTAATTTCATCCGCAATAAGCTTTCCTTTGGCGGTTAAAAATATCATTTTGTCGTTGATGCTAAGAAAATTATCCTTTACATAATTTTTTAGTTGCTTTTCCAAAACATCTGAATTATAGCCGTAATTCACGAGTTTTTCAATACTTGTTCCCCATTGGGTACGCAGACTGGTAAGCAGGTATTCATTGAGGATGTTCTGTGCTGATAAAACTTCTTTTTCTCCGGGTATTATGTTTTCTTTAATTGAGTTGACATAACGGTGGTTGTTTTCAATATTAAATTGACGCTCAACTCCATTGTAGGAATGTGCACCGGGGCCAATGCCGAGATATTTTTCTCCAAACCAGTAAGATGTATTATGCCTGGAATACATTCCTGGTTTAGAAAAATTGGATATCTCATAATGCTCGTAATTATGATCGTTCAACACTTGTATCATGAGCAGGAACTGTTCGGCGACCAAGTCTTCTTCCTGAGGCGTTAGTTTACCTTTACTTTGCCAATTGCCAAAAACAGTCCCCGGCTCTATAGTGAAACCGTAGCATGATAAATGAGGGACTTCTAGTTTTATAGCCTGCATTAGGTCTGACTCCCATTGGGAAATAGATACTTCAGGTATTCCATAAATCAGATCAATGCTTATATTCACAAAACCTGCATCTTTGGCATTCATAAGGCTTTCCATCGCCTCTTTTGCATTGTGGCTTCTGTTTAAGAATGCCAATGTTTTATCATCAAATGATTGCGTTCCTATGCTTAAGCGGTTAAAATACGTTCGGATGCTGTGGATTTTCTCTTTATTCAGGTCATCTGGATTGGCTTCCAGGGTTATTTCCGCCTCTTTGTCAACATTAAACAGGCAATATATGGTGTCAAAGAGTTGGCCAAAGTCTTTTTCATCCAGAATAGAAGGTGTCCCTCCTCCAAAGTAAATAGTATTCAATATCTTTGTGTCAAGATAATCTTTTCTGAGATGGAGTTCATGAATAATGGCCTTTACCATGTCAGTTTTTAAACTAAGATTGGTAGAAAAGTGGAAATTGCAGTAATGACAGGCTTTTTTGCAAAAGGGGATATGTATGTATATTCCGGCCAATGGATACTATTTTTAATTTTTATCAAATTTAATCAAAAGCAATGTCAGAAGACTAATTTTGACCTAGCATAAATACGCACTTTTCTTCGTTACATCAATTAATGAAAAAGTTCCTTTTGTTTTTATTCATTATTATTTGCTCTTATACCTCATTAAGAGCACAAAAGGAATCTGTATATTTATCTATAGTCTCGGAACATAAAATAAATTATAAGCAGGTGCATGACGACTCCATTTCCGTAGTCCGGCAATTGAATGAGGTAATAAACTATTTTCATAATTCAGCCTATCTTACTGCTTCATTTGATCAATTTGTATACGGTGGAGACACGCTTACAGCCTACCTGAATACCGGCCCCGTTTTTGAATGGGCAATGCTTTCTGAGGGAAACATACCTCCGGCTATTCTTTACAAATCCGGATATAAAGAAAAATTTTATCGGAACAGTCTTTTTAATTATAAAGATTTTCTGAAGTTGAAACATAAGATTATTGGGTATTCTGAAAATGTTGGATACCCATTTGCATCGGTTAAGTTAGATAGTATAACGATTGAGGATAAATCAATTGCAGCTTCCATATATTATCAGAAAGGTCCGCTTATTGTCTTTGACACCCTGCATCTTTTAGGGGAGAGCACAATTAAACCTGATTTTTTAGCCAAATATTTAAAAATTATTGAAGGCCAGCCTTATAGTCAGGAAAAGGTAGACCGGATCACACGTGTGCTAAAGGAGCTTCCTTATCTGAAACAAACCCGGCCACCAGTAGTAACTTTCCGTGGCAACAAGGCACAGGTTGGCTTATTCCTTGAAGACCGGAAGATAAACCAGATAGATGGAATTCTTGGGTTTCTCCCAAATGAAGCAGAAGGAGGGAAGATGTTACTGACAGGTGAGGTGAATCTTAATTTGAAGAACCTGTTTGGCTCGGGTAAAAATCTGCAACTTGAGTGGCGACGGTTTATGCAGGCGTCGCAGCTTTTGGATGTAGATTATTATCATCCAAGACTCCTTGGTTCTGCGGTTGATGTAGAGGGGGGATTGAATCTTTTTAAACAGGACAGCTCATTTATTAATATTGACAGAAGTCTTGCATTTCATCATAACCTTAACAATAATGGCCGTATCAGTTTTTTCTCCGGCCTTGCAACCTCCAGAGTTTTGAGTGGATATCCCTGGACGGATACAACTAAGCTACCACCCTTGATTGATTTTGATTATATTAAGTATGGTGCCGGTTACAGTTGGAATAACCTGGATGATTTATTTTACCCACACCAAGGTTGGATGTTTACGGCCACCGGTATAATAGGAAATAAAAACATCCGGCCAAATGCTTTACTGAACGAACGACTCTATGATGATATACAGTTACGATCGGTACAGCTTGTTTTTAATTCTCAGATTCATAAATTTATTCCTGTGGGTAAAAAAGGGGTTGTCTGGTTAAGGGGAGAAGGTGGTAAAATATTTAACAATGCAGATAACATATTTTTAAATGATTTATTCCGTATCGGTGGACTAAAAAGTCTTAGAGGCTTCAATGAAAATAATTTTTATGCCTCCGGTTATGGTATTGGAACCATTGAATACAGGTTTTTTACGGAGGAAACTTCCTATTTTCTTTTGTTTTTCGATCAGGGATATATAGTAAATCAATTTCATCCCAATTTTCCAAGCGACTTTCCTCGTAGTTTTGGTGCCGGTGTAAGTTTTGCCAGTGGACCGGGAATATTTAACTTTGTCTATTCAATGGGAATGTCAAAGGCACAGCCATTAAATTTAAATCTGTCAAAAATACATTTTGGTTTTGTCAGTCGTTTTTAATTATATTATATTTATAATACATGTATTATTATTCGGTACTTTGTTTTATTTGGGCTTTTCTTGTTGCTCTTTTTGCCATACCATCTATTATCTCTGTGGCTCACATCAAGAAGCTTTTGGACGAACCTAATATTCGGACCATTCATGAATCGCTTACTCCCCGTTTGGGAGGACTTGCAATCTTTGCCGGATTTACTTCATCATTAACTATTTT
>JBKBXU010000400.1:0-3190 GCA_046313675.1 Cytophagaceae bacterium | reverse complement strand
ATTTATACGAAAAGGGTATTCACAGGGTGAAAATTTCATATCGGTTTCAAATAAAACGCGTGAAGATCTACATCGATTTTTAGGTTATGTTCCTCCTGTTTCGGAAGTTGTATATAATGGGCTTAACAGGGCTTTCGAAGCTCGTGAGCCAGCCGCAGCACGTGCAGCCATGGAAGATAAAACCGGGTTACATTTAAGAGATGGGTATATTCTGCATGTAGGAGGTAATCAGTGGTATAAGAACAGAGTAGGAGTAATAGAAATATATGATGAATGGAGAAAGGGGGCTAATAAAAATCTGCCCCTGCTTTTAATAGGTGCTACTCCTTCTTTATCGCTTAAAAATAGATATGAGAAAAGTCCATTTAAGAAAGATATTCATTTTCTGACATCTATAGGAGATGATATGCTTTTAAATGCGTATTCGGGTGCATCGGTGTTTTTATTCCCATCTCTGGCAGAAGGTTTTGGCTGGCCTATTGCTGAAGCAATGGCTTGTGGATGCCCTGTGATAACTACGAATGAACCTCCTATGACAGAGGTTGGGGGCGAAGCGGCTTATTATATTCCTCGTAGGAATACAAGTGATTTGAACTGGGCAGGCAATGCTTGTGAAATTGTTGATAAAGTATTTGGCTTATCACTTTCTGAGCGTGATAGTCTAATTGAAAAAGGTTTGGTTAATGTTTGTAGATTTGATCAGAAAAATGCTTTAGATCAAATTGAAGCTATTTATAAAAAGGTATTGCTTAATTACGCTAAATCATGAAAATACTCCGTGTAATTGCCAGTATGGATCCAAGTAGCGGAGGGCCTTGTCAGGGGATTAGAAATTCTGTTCCAGAGCAAAATAAAATCGGGGTTAGTACTGAGGTTGTTTGTTTAGATAGTAGCAGTGAAAAATATATTACCAACGACGAGTTTACCATTCATGCTTTAGGGCCTTCAAAAAGACCGTGGCAGTATTCATCCTATTTGTTACCTTGGTTAAAAGAACATCTTAGCAGGTTTGATGTGGTAATTATTCATGGCCTATGGCTGTATCATGGCTATGCTGTTTATAAAGCAATTAAATATCTTAGAAAACAAGGAGGAAAAGTTCCTCCTTACTTTGTCATGCCCCATGGCATGTTGGATCCTTATTTTCAAAAGGCTGAAGGGAGGAAGTTGAAAGCTTTGCGTAATAACCTATATTGGGCGCTGATTGAAAAAAAAGTGGTAAACGGTGCAAATGGGGTATTGTTTACCTGCGAAGAGGAGCTTCTTTTGGCACGAACTACCTTTGCTTCTTATAAGCCCAAAAAAGAGCTTAATATTGGTTATGGAATTCCAAGTCCACCGGCATGCACGGTTTCTATGGCTGAGGCTTTTTATAAAAAGTTTTCGAAGTTAAGAGGTAAACGCTTTATCTTGTTTTTAAGTCGAATTCATGAAAAGAAAGGCGTTGATCTATTGCTGAAGGCTTATAATGACATTAGAAAAGAGCATCCTAAATTTCCTGATCTTGTAATCGCCGGTCCTGGAATGGGTACGGATTATGGTAAGAATTTATTAGAAATACTTTCACCTGAAGCACAGCCTCATGTTTTTTTTCCTGGAATGTTGAGTGGTGAGGACAAATGGGGAGCTTTTTATGCTTCTGAAGCATTTGTATTGCCTAGTCATCAGGAGAACTTTGGTATTGCGGTGGCAGAGGCTTTGGCCTGCGGTAAGCCGGTATTAATTTCTGATCAGGTTAATATCTGGAGAGAGATTGATGAAGGTGGTGGTGGACTTGTCGCTCCCGATACCTTCGAAGGTGCCGAGATGTTGTTAAAGACCTGGTTTGAGATGAAAGAGGAGGATAAAGTTGATATGGGCTTGAAAGCACGGAAGGTATATGAGCAACATTTTTCTATTGTTCCGGCAGCCAAAAGGATGGTTGAGGTAATTAAGTCATCGTAACTTTGTCTTAATAAATTTTAAAAAAGGAAAGCCAAATATTATTTTGTGCTAAAGATTAGCAGAGAGAAGGATAAAAACTATGATTTGTCATTAGTCATAAAGACTCTTCAGCATGCAAGTTCCCTTCTCTCTTCTTACTAAACTTGAACAGTTCATTAGGCTTAGAGCCTGCTTTTACGATTGATAGGTGAAGTAAGATTGCTAATTCTATTAAACTTAATACAAATATGATAACAGGTATAGATTGTTCCAAGGATCTTCTTGATATAGCTAACATAGAAGATAACCAAAAAGTAAGTTTCACCGAGAAATTTTCCAATGACAAAGAGGGTTTTGGCAAACTCCTAACACATGTAGAAAAGAGCACATTAATTGTAATGGAAGCGACCGGGCCATATTATATGCAATTAGCTTTGTTTCTGAAAAGAAAAGGGCTTATTGTCGCTGTAGTAAATCCATTAGTTATCAGGAGATTTTGTCAAATGAGGATGTCCAGAGCTAAAACAGATAAAAAAGATGCTATATTGATTGCACAATATGGTTTACTTGAAAAGCCTGCTGAATGGAAAGCTCCAAGCGAGCTTGTCATTCAAATCCAACAAACAGAGACATATGTAGAGGGGCTTAAAAAGCGAAAACAAATTGCTTATAACCAACTTCATTCTTTTAAACATACCGGTCAATTGTCAAAGCAGTTGGAAAAAGAAATTGAAGAAGAAATTAAAGCCTACAATAAAAAGATAGCTGAGAAAGAAAAAGAAATCTCTGGGCTACTTGAAAAGGAACATGGGAAGTTAGTAAAGAATCTTAAAAGTATCCCTGGCATAGGAGATAGAAGTGCAATTTTACTTATTCTAACAACCAACGGCTTTAAAAACTTTGCTTCTTATAAGCAACTTATTTCTTATTTCGGTCTTGCTCCAAGAATTTATGAATCAGGAAGCAGTGTAAGAGGGAAAGCCCGAATTTGTAAAATGGGAATGAGCCAAGTTAGAAAGACTCTGTACATGGCGGCAAAATCTGCGATAATATATAACAAGCCCTGTAAAGAGCTGTATGATCGATTAAGGGCCAAAGGAAAGGCTTATAGAGTTGCATTGATTGCGGTAGTCAATAAACTTATAAAGCAAGCTTTTGCTATCGCAAAGAGTGAAACAGCATATGCCATTTAAGGTATTCGTGCTTTAGCCAATATCTTTCAACCTGCTTTTGAAAAAAAAATAAAAATTTAAAGTAAATTAAAAAT
>JBKBXU010000399.1:0-3232 GCA_046313675.1 Cytophagaceae bacterium | reverse complement strand
AAATCCATTTTTCCTTACATCCTGCATAATTCTTTTTCCAAAAATAAAATAATATTAATAAAGCTGATAACTTTTTCCCTGTTTATTGATAAATGTAACGACTCCGGTTGTATCCATTATTCTTTGGCCATAATCTATTGAGGTAAAGCGTATCTCATGCCCAAAATAAAACATACCATAATCCCTGTCCGGTTGGTACAATTTATGACGTAAAGATGTATAAAAACCCCTCCGATAGATGGAATTGACCGGCATATTTCCAGAACCTCTGAAAAAAGGATCACGCAATAAGGTATAGTTAAATTCCACACCTATTCGTTCCTGAATATAATATTCAACGTTTAGTGGAAATTGATAACGAATAAGCGCCAAAGGATTGCCTGATACAATAAAACCTTTGTATTCATTAATTTTTTTAGAGTAATAGCGGGATTTTTTCTTTGGTATTTTCAGTTTCGGTTTTTCATACAAACCTAAAGAATCACTTTTTGCCGAATCCGGGGCGGCTTGCAATGGCTTTAAAACAGGAACATCGTTTTCATAATATGTTTTATAATATCCCGATAAGCTTCCGTCCTCCTTGTAAAGTTTCCACACATCCACTTTCTCCCCGTTTAAAAGCATCCCTTCCATTTTCAGGTTCCCACTCTCATAATAACCAGTATAAAAGCCTTTCCCCATGGTAAAATGGCAGGATCCTTCTAACTCACCCGTCTCATAATAATAATTCCACTGTCCGTCATTTTTATCTTTTTTAATATGGCCTTCAATTTTCAACTTACCACTTTCATAATATTCTTTATAATCTCCTTCTCCCCGATCAAAATTTCCTTCTCCTTTAAATGCACCACTATTATAATATAGCTTCCAATACCCCTGTTTATCACCATCATACTGCTCTCCCTCAGCACTTAAAACACCATTTTCATGATAATACTTCCATTGTCCCTGCTGCACTCCTTTACTATAAGCTCCCTCACTATATAAATTTCCATTGGGATGATAAAATTTCCACATGCCCTCTTTTAGTCCATCTTTTTCAATCCCTTCAGCTTTAAGGGTGCCATCTTCATAAAAATATTTCCACAATCCATTACTCTTACCATCCACTATAGCTCCCTGACTTTTTATCGCCCCTCCTGGGAAAAATTCCCTGTATGTACCCTTATCATTATCATAAGTGGCCTGAGCTTTAAAACTGCCGTCTTCGCTATAATAATTCCAAATCCCCACCCTCATGTCCTTTTTATATCTGCCGGTATTTTTGAGACTGCCATTTTCATAATAAAAATCCCAATCCCCATCTCTTTGGCCTTTTTCAAAGCTGCCTTTCATCTGCAGATTACCATTTTCATAATAGTAAGTCCATACACCGGTATTATTTTTATCCTGTACCTCCCCTTTCATTTTTGGGTTACCATTTTCATAAAAGTATTCCCATAATCCCATAGGTTTATTTTTAAGGAATAAACCTTTAGCTTTTATTCTTCCATTTTGAAAATAAGATATAAAAATACTATCCAGCACCTGGGGAGACTTAACCAGGACATAGTATTCTTCTTTAGGATAAAGTTTTTTGAGATCGTACCAGGTCTGAACTTTTTTATGCACCTGAGAATATGTATCATGAGCCACCATAAAAAATGTGGCTATAAAGAAATAAAGAAATTTCCTTTTTAAAGACATAGATGCAAATCCCGGATATGAAATCGGATAAATAACCTGAAAATTTAACGAAAATTCTCCGGAAAAACGTTAAATATTTGGTAAAACTTCTGTTTCCACCCAGATTTTTCCCCACTCTTCGATCTCCTGTTCAGTATAAAGGTTAGGGAAAAATATCCTTTTCTGAAATCTTGGAGGAAGGTATTTATGCCAGTTTGTACCACCGGTGGCTTTTATATGGCCTGATTTATAAAGGTAACTTACGGCATATTTATAATGTGCCAGCGGCCAGTTTATGTTGATGTAGGAATCATACCTCTTAAGCGCATTTATAATCTGAGGATCATTTTGTGCTTCAGTCGATAATCTTTTAAATAATGACCACACGTTTTTAAATTGATATTCATGAGCAAGCTCCATCAGGATTTTTTCATATTGCTCCTCAAACATCCTAAGTGTTAATGTTTTCTTTCCTGTACCGGAATCAATGGCACCTTTTTTCCAGTAGATGCTGTCAAACATTTCCTCCAGTGTGGAGTAATCGGTGAATTCATCTCTACCTTGAGGACTTACAAGATTAATAAAATCTGTAGACGCAATTTCAATCATTCGATACTGAACAGATTGGAAGCCGCTGGCAGGATGCAAGGCAGAACGAAATTTTAGAAATTGATCCTGTTCCATTCCCACGGCAATAACATCAAACGAAGAAATCAAATGTCCCAAATACCAGTTCATCCTGGTAATTTTTTTCAAAAACAGGTCTTCGGTAATATTATCTTGGGATTTAAGCTGCTTTATTTCATGAATAATCATTTTAAAATAAAGCTCTGTTATTTGATGATAAGCAATAAAGATGAGTTCATCCGGGAACTCTGTGCGGGGCTTTTGAAGACTTAGCAAAGTATCTAACTGAATATAATCCCAATACCTTAAGTAAGAAGTATGTAACAATCCTTCAAGATGCACGGAAAGCTCCTGTCCATCATTCTCATACTTAGCTTCCAACTTCTCAATCAGTTCCTGTACTTTAGTATCAATATCTTTGCTTTGCATCTCGGATAACATAATTTACGTTTAATTGTTGTAAATTTGAATATTTAATTTTTTTTAACCAAACCTTAACATGCGCACGGATACTTTTGAATCTCCAGACTATTACTTTTTAGATGACCTTTTATCTGAGGAACATAAACTTATAAGGCAAAGTATAAGAGATTTTGTCAAGAAGGAAATATTTATAGACCAATGCGATATCGGAGTATGAAAAAAGTTTTTGAAATACCACAATTAGTTTGGAAAGTAGTTGGACAATTAGCAATTCAATTGACACGGAAAGATGTAAGGGGGAAAGGCATTTTTCAAAATGACAAAAAATTCAAATACAAATCCGAACAATATAAACGGTATAAAAGAAGAGGTATGACAAAATTAGGAAGGGGCAAAAATAAAATCGGGAAAGGGGAAAAATTAGAAGCTTATAAAAATTTATCCATATCAAGCAAAAAGACAAGATATGTCGACTTTACCTTAACAGGTGCTGCGTTGAATAATATGTTCATTGTTC
>JBKBXU010000398.1:0-3279 GCA_046313675.1 Cytophagaceae bacterium | reverse complement strand
AACGAAAGATATATTAAAGTTATAAACTTCCTCTCTATCCGTAGTTTAGCTTACGCTCTACGGATTGGTAAATAAACAGGAGTCTTGGACTCCTAAAACCATGCTACGCCCAATGTTTGTATCCTTACAAACATTCCTTTACAATCCTGATAAAGAGGATTATATTTCCGTTTGTGGAGACACTTGCAGGTGCTTGGTGCGCCACCAACCACGGATCGGGTGGTTGGTGGTGCGCTCGATTCCCTGGTCTGTGGCACACAGACCAGCTGGTGAAGCTCTTTCTATCTCTCTATCCGCAGTTTAGCTTGCGCTCTACGGGTTAACAAATAAACAGGAGTCTTAGACTCCTAAATACAAACACTCCTGTAAAGACCTAAAAACTCCGCTCAAAACGGAAGAAAAAGAGACAAAGTCTCTATTTTATTTAATAATCCGTAGAGCCCCAAGGGGAACTCTACGGATAGTGGGTGACCTCACAAACCCCTTTAATATCCTGATAAAGAGGATTTATATTTCCGTTTGTGGAGACACTTGCAGGTGGTTGATGCGCCACCAACCACGGATACGAACGCCAATGTTTGTGTCCTCACAAACATTCCTTTATATCCATGCACAGGCCATCTGCTACTGTTCAAAACGCATCATCCAGTGACATCTTCTCCCCCTCCTTCCCCATCAGGGAAACCAGGTTTTTAAAATCGTACAAATCCTGATCAAGCAAATGCGAAGGAGAAACATTGGTCAGCGCATTAAAAATTATTTCCTTCCTGTCAGGGTAAACCTGTTCCCAGTCTTCAAGCATCTTCTTGATAATCTTACGCTGCATGTTTTGTTGCGAACCACAAAGGTTGCATGGTATAATTGGGAATTGCCGCATGGCAGCATATTCTATTATGTCTTTTTCCTTACTATAAGCCAGTGGCCTGATCACAATATGTTCACCATTATCCGTTTTATACTTAGGCGGCATGGCTTCCATCTTACCACTAAAAAATAGGTTAAGAAAAAACGTCTCCATAATATCTTCCCTGTGATGTCCCAGAGCAATCTTGGTTACCCCGAGTTCTTTTGCTGTAGCGTATAAAGTTCCTCTTCTAAGGCGGGAACAAAGGCTGCACATGGTTTTACCTTCCGGTACTTTTTCCTTTACAATGCTATAGGTATCCCTTTCAACAATTTTAAAAGGCACATTAAGTTCGCTCAGATATGCCGGAAGAATATGTTCCGGATAGTCAGGTTGTTTCTGATCCAGGTTAACCGCAATAATTTCAAACTCGTAGGCCTGTTGAATATGCAAAAGCATATCCAGCATGGTATAACTGTCCTTCCCACCTGAAAGGCAGACCATAACTTTATCACCCGACTCAATCATTGAAAAATCCTTGACCGCAGACCAAACAGACTTCCGGAGCCTATTTATCATTTTTGAATTTTCAGTATCTTTTAGCACTTCCATGGCATACTTTAGAGAAGAACAATAAATTCGTGCAAATATTTTCTAAAGATACATAAAAGGTGAAAATTTCACCTGAAATCGGTGGAGGAAAAAAAGAGGGAAAAAGCAAAAAGCCGGAATTATTCATAATAAACAATCCCGGCTTTAAACAGAATACAAACTAAAAATTCAAAAACTGCCCACATTCAATTCTCACGACCTCTTTTGTTTTCTCAGGATCTTCAATACCCCGGATAATTTTATTTACAAGCACACCAACGATGGCTTTTCTAAACTCCAATTTCTCGGCAATTTCTATCAATGCATCCATCTCATTCTCTGTCTTGATTCCATCCGCAAGAACCATTTCCACCAAATCATACAATCTGTCAAAACGATCTGAATCATTAACAGGAACTTTAAACTTAATAGGCTTATCGCTTTTTATAATCTTCTTCACCTTTTCTTTGGTGATGCCATTTCTTTCTCCTATTTCAAATACCAGCTTCTTTTCTGCTACAGAAAACTTACCGTCAGACTGTGCTATTGCTACCAGATTCGCAATATGGCTTTTAATGCCTTTTGTTTTTTTACTTTCAAATAATTCCATAAAAAATGTAATTTTGCACAAAGATATATACAAGAAATTCAAACCCAAAAAAATGCAAATAATATTTTAATTATACCGTAATTTTATAATTAAAATGCAATTTATTTACCATAAACTTCAAATACAGGTCATAACTTAAAATAAAATAAATCATATAAACCAAAATTACTCCGCTAAAAACAATGTCTTTACATTGCAATAAAGGAACCGCAAAAAGTCGTTTATTTGTAACTAATTATGAAACTCAGCTTTTTATTTATTCTATTAAGTTTTTCTTCATTTGCTCAAAATCTTATCAAAAACGGAAGTTTTGAGGAAGGTGCAAAGCATTGGAATAACTGGAAACCACCCGGACTTCCCATTGGATACATTTTTGAAGTTTCATCCTCTCCTTCCACCTATGGCATTGTGGCGCCTGCAGACGGAACCCATTTTGCAGAAGTTGATTATGAAAGCAATTTCAGCCAAACTCTGGAAACACACCCCGGTGAAACATATAAGCTTAAATTTGCCATTACTCGCCGGTATAATGCATTCGGAGACCGTTGGTTTCGTGTACTAATCAATGGAAGAGAGGTGTTTGAAAAACTTGTTAATACCCAAACTTTTGGAAACACCTTTGAATATCAATCGATAGAATATACCGCAGAGCTGGAAAAAACCACCATAAGCTTTTATTCCTATGGTACAAGCGGTTCAGGTGCTACCTATGGAGTCATGCTGGATGATGTATCCTTTACAAAAGTCCCCTCATACCTGATTGAAAAAAACAAAATGTCGCTGATTACCGGCAACATTATAAACGAAGTAAGCGGCATGCCTGTCAAAACCATCGTAAACTATACCATTAACTCCTTCTCCGGAGGCTACACCTGGTCAGATTCTTCCAACGGAGCTTTTCAACTGGCAATTATAAACCCGGTTCGCATCCGAATTCAGATTAATGCTACAGGATATTTGCCATTTTTTAAAGAATACAATGCAAAAGAAGTACTGGACAAGGTACTTGAAATTAAACTTACCCCCATTCAGACTGGATGTAAAATAGTGCTGAACAATGTTCTTTTCGAGCAGTCCAAATACGACCTAAACGATGCTTCCAGGGAAGAAATAACCAAGCTTATCTCTTTTCTGAAAGAAAATCCTAAAATCAAAATAAAGTTGATCGGCCATACCGATAATATGGGCAACTATACCAGCAACATTCAACTATCTTTGGACAGGGTAAAGGAAG
>JBKBXU010000397.1:0-3279 GCA_046313675.1 Cytophagaceae bacterium | reverse complement strand
TTCAGGAACTGGATTTAATATAAACTCAACACGAGTTGTAAACCTATCCGATAAAGATAATGACGGAATCCCTGACAATCAGGATTTATGTCCTAATGTTCCCGGTTCTGCAGAAAACCGCGGTTGCCCTGAAATAATTAATCAGGAAGAAAAAGAAATGCTCAAGCAGGCAATAAACAACTTGTTCTTTGAAAGTGGGAAAGATGTGATTTTACAGACGTCTTTTAATTCCCTAAATGAATTGGTGAAAATATTAAATTCAAACCCTAAATCGCATGTCATGATTGTTGGACATACCGATAATGTGGGAGATTATGCAAATAACATTGTTTTGTCAAAGAAGCGTGCTGCAGCCGTAAAACAATACCTCGTTAAAAATGGCATTTCACAAAATCGTATTAATACCAACGGGGTAGGATCCGATCAACCACTGACAACAAATGATACAGAAGAAGGAAGAATGGCTAACCGCAGGGTAGAAATAGTATTTATGTCAAAATAAAGGAATGACAGTATCGGTATTAGTTTAATCCCTTACCCTCATTCCTTGGTTTTTCACCCCATATTTTTAATAGAATAAAACCAAATATCATTCCTCCCAGGTGAGCGAAATTAGCTACATTACCATCATCAAAAACGCCAAGATAAAGCTCTAAAGCACCTAAAAATATAACAAAGTACTTTGCCCTGATAGGAAAAAGAAACCACAAATAAATAAGCGTATTGGGAAACAACATACCAAAGGCCAATAGAATACCAAATACTGCACCTGAAGCTCCCAGGGAAGGCCTGTCGATGTGAAACTGAAGATATTTATCTGTCAAATCCTTAGACTCTTCTTTATGAGTCTTATTATCGGGAGCCGATTCCCAACGCTCTTTTAACGCATACATATCATTTAAGAACTCTGCCTGAACCGGAATCCTATCCGGAACCTCACCTACCTCTTCTTCAAGAAATTTTTCATAATTTTCATAGGAAGGTGATGCCTGATATGCCCTTACATCACTTTCAAGTTGACCTATTGTAAAAGTAGAAACTGCCAGATGCAGAAACGCCGCCCCCAAACCGGTGAAAAAATAATAAAAAATAAACCTTTTAGGTTTCCAGATATACTCAAGAGCTGAACCAAACATCCAAAGAATGAACATATTTAGGAAAATATGCAAAAACCCGGCATGCAAAAACATATGAGTAATTAACTGATACCAGGAAAAGTTTTCGGACTGGAAATTATATAAAGCAAACTCTTCAAAAATAAATGGATCATCCTGAGCCAGGAAATAATTAAGCGCTATATAAGCTATTACATTAGCTATGACCAAAAACTTAACTACATCTGCAAGTTTTGTTGGCTTAACTTGTCCTGATTCCGGGTTTTGTTGATCTTCTGCTTCAGACATAAAAAATAAAACTATTACAACAACAATATAAAAGATATTACTAAAATAAGCTTGTTCCTGCATAAAAAGTTATCAGAGACAAAGCAAAAAAAACCGGAACCAAGTTCCGGTTTTAAAGGAAATTCCGATTTAGGTAGAATATTATGGTGCTGGTAATTCAGCTAAAATTCGGTTAGCAATTTTTTCCATATTATCACTAACAATCTGATATACATCATTTGAATTAGAATGATAATATGTTGTGAATTTATTGCCGGCTATTTGATTTCCATCTTTATCAAAAATAGAATAGTGAGTAACGAACTGTCTTTCATAATTCTGCGTAGCTCTGTCTAAACAATGTTCATAATTAGTTTTAACTTCAAACTGGTTTATGAAAATATAATAATCAACATCATACTTATAATTAAAATAAGTAAACAACTCCTGGTTTTTTATCAGGACACCAAAGTAACGTCCATTATCTTTTGCATGAACAGCCTTTCCGCTGTTGGCAGAAGGAGCGCTTGAAAGCTTATCTTTTTGACGATCTATCCAGGATTTACTATTGTTATTTTTAACCTGACCTTTTTCAGGCTCAGGTTCTTTATAGTTTGGATTATGAATAATGTCCTGATAATTATAGGTCACAGAAGAATATATTTTATTAATATCACTCAGGGAGTCCTTAGCTTTTCCTCCTAACAGGTGAATAGTTTCATAACCTGGTGCTCTCATCAAAGCATTTAATCTACGTCTGAATACCTGACGAACTTTGGTACTTGGAATCCGTGAACGAGCTGCAATTTCAGCATCGGCATCAGAGAAATATAAGTAAGGGTCAAATGGAATAATTAATACCTGTTTTAAATCAGGATTAAAAGGATATTGTTCTGATGAAAAATTTGGTGAAGGTGATGCAGGTTCTTCCACTTCCGGTGCTTTGGCGGCTTCCGGCCCTTTCTTTACCAAAACCTGTTGTTCTTTCGGAGCAGCCTGCTCTACTTTAGCCTTATCTTGCTTTACAGGTTCTTCTTTCTTTGGATCTTCTTTCTTAGGTTCAGATGCAGCTACAGGAGAAGATGATGCCTGATCCTTATAGCCTACAACGACCTTCTGGCCGACCTTCAGTTCCATATTGTTCATCTTCATCAGATCTCCAACCGGAACATTATATTTCCTGGAAAGCGCATACAGGGTTTCACCAGGTTGAACGATATGAACTAAAGTGTTTTCTTCATCTTTCTTTTTAAGGTTAGGGTTGTAAGGAATTAATATTTCCTGGCCAACCTTCAAGCCATTCATCAGTTCCGGATTAATATCCATTAAATCAGATATCTGAATGCCGTACTTGGTGGAGATACCATAAATAGTCTCTCCGGGCATTACAAGATACTTTATATGCAACTTCCCCTCTACCTTGGTAACTCCTATTGAATCTTCGAAACATCCTATCGCAAAACCACCGAAGGAAACTCCGAAAATTAACAGTGCAAGAACTGCAAATCTTTTCATAACAATTGTTTTTTTGAAACCGTGGAACTAGGTAAATAACTTGATTATATCATTGCCAAATGCAAAAATCATAAGAGATAGTAATAATACCATACCTACTTTTTGAGCACCTTCAAGGAATTTCTCTGAGGGCTTTCTTCCTGCAACCATTTCATAAAGAAGAAACACAACGTGTCCCCCATCTAAGGCAGGTATAGGCAGAAAATTCATAAAAGCAAGAACCATTGACAAAAGACCGGTTAGTATCCAGAATTTTTGCCATATCCAAACACCGCCAAATTCTCTTGCTATTCCTATAGGGCCACTTATTGATTGACGGGCACCAATTTCACCTTTAAATATCTTACCAAATCCTCTAACGGTATTGGTTATAATAGAAAAA
>JBKBXU010000396.1:0-3325 GCA_046313675.1 Cytophagaceae bacterium | reverse complement strand
AAGATAAAACTTTCTCATTCTCCACAGGTTATCGGTAGAATAACCTGATCAGCAGCTATATTCCTGCATCTCAAATGCTGTGGATGATTACTGCACGATTCGCCCCCATGCCTCTATACATGGCCTTACTCCTTTGGAAGCGTATTCCGGATCTATACCTGATCTTGACTTCATCTCTCAAATGCGTGAAGCAAAAAAAGTACGAATAGCGATGAACAGGATTGGATGTGGAGGGTGTTGAAATAAGTTTTTTTGGTAACCAGTTTTTGGTCATGTACATGGCAGGTAGCCACAGGCTACTGCGGGAATTTGGTTATAGATTGAATGTGGCTTAGGTTATTAGGTCTTTTAAAATCGGTAGCCTGCGGCTACCGATAGCTTCTATGTGGTTAGTTTGTTATAGACGCTCTTTGTCAATGATTTCGTTGTAACGAAGTGTTTGTTATGGAAAAATTGTGGAAATTGCTGGCAAGAATCAAAAAGAATTGACTTTTATTTTGTGTATCAAATTGTGTATCAAACAAAAAGGCATTAGAAAAATCTCTAATGCCTTTTTATAAGAGCCCCCAGTCGGAATCGAACCAACGACCTACTGATTACAAGTCAGTTGCTCTACCAGCTGAGCTATGGAGGCTTGCTATTGTTTAGCGAGTGCAAAAATAGAAACAAATTCTATATTGCAAAAATTACAGACCTATTTTTTAGCCTCCGAAATGATTTTTTTCTGCTCCATTAACTCATCCAGCTCTTTCTGAGCAGATTCTATTTTTTTCACAAAGTCAGCTTTTAACTTATCTGCATTCTTAGATATTCCAAAAAACTCAATATTGGTAGTCCAACGATCAATTTCAGATTTAAGCTGGGATATTTTCTTAGAGATATCCGTCTCTGTTCTGTGCAAAGAGTTCTGTCCTGCCGGAAGGTTCTTCATCGCTTCCACTTGTAAAGAAAGCTTCATCTTTTCTTTCTCTTTATCACCTTTGGTATCTATTCGGTCTAATAAACTATCAACTATCTGCTTATACTTCACCTGAATATTTTTAATTTCAGTTTTAGGAACGAAACCAATTTTCGAAAATTCTTCCTGCAACTCCTGGAATTTATCAACATCCAGTTCTTTCTTCATTCCAAGGCCTTCTATCTGCTTGCATATTTCTTCTTTCTTCTTCAGATTCTCATGGTAGGACTTTTCCTCCACAGCCATATGTTCGCGCTTTCTATTAAAGAAATGATCACATGCTGCTTTAAAACGCCTAAAAATAGCATCCTTTTGCTTGATGGGTACCGGGCCTATTCCCTCCCACTTCTTTTGAAGGTCTTTTAATAATTTCGCAGTAGTCACCAGGTCTTCATTATCCTTCAAATTCTCAGCTTCTTCGCATAGGATTTCTTTTTTCTTTAAATTCTCAACTTTCTGAGACTCTAACTCCTTAAAAAACTTCTCTTTGTTATGAAAAAAGGTTTTGCACGAAGACCAAAATCGCTTGGATGTCTCTTTAGATTTATCCTGAGGTACAGGGCCTGCCTTTTTCCATTCTTCCTGCAACGCTAAAACCTCGGAGGTTTTTTCTTTCCATTCATCTATCCTTTCTGTAGAAAATAAAGCAAATGGCTCAATTTTTTCTATGACTGCAATTTTGGCATTTAGATTTTCCTCCAGGGAATTTTTTAATCCGCTGTAATGCTCATTCCGCTTGGCGTAAAGTTTATCTGAAGCCGTTTTAAAACGATCCCAAAGAGCTTCCTGATTTTCCTTTGGAACAGGACCTATGTGCTTGTATTCTTCATGCAGTACCTTAAGGTCTTTTATAGCCTGTAGGATGTTTGACTCATCCAGCAAAGCTTCAGCTTTATCGCACAGTTCCTTTTTTACTTCCAGGTTTTTCTTCCTGTCAAGCTCTTTAAGCTCAAAATATATACTTCGGTTATTATAAAACCGCTCTACAAGGGCATTGTAATTTGCCCATAATTCCTGTACATAAGGCGCCGGAACCGGCCCTATGGATTTCCACACTTCCTGAAGTTCTTTCAAAGAAGCTATACTTGTACTACTTTCTTCGGTGATTAATTCTCTGAGTTTATCAAGAACAGAACGTTTGGAAACCAGATTTTGATCTTTTTCTTTTTCCAAGGAAGAAAAATGACGATTGATTTCGTCTTTAAGTCGATCGTAATACCCGTAAAACTTTTGGCTAAGTGCATCTCCCTTAAAATCAAAGTCATTTTCATCCCCACCTTCTTTCAGAAACTTCTCCTGAGCTTCATTTCGCTCCGTTTCCATTATATTGTCAAAGTGGCTTCTCACCTCTTTTATAAAAGATGCTGCTTTGGCATAATTACCTTCTATACGGTAATTTTCAATAGCTTTCAGTAAATCCTGCTTAGAGAATTCACTGTACTCAATGTCGTTTACCTCGTCATTAGGCTCATTATCGTCTTCAGGATGCTGGTGAATATTGATGGCGTTGGCCTTGCTGACTTCTTCCAGGTTCTTATCTCCTTCAATTACTTGTTTTTCAGAACTCATGGTTTATCTATGTTTTGTCCTTAATTATGTTTAGTTCAAACGTGGATCTGTAGGGTAATTGGAAATCATTTTGAATTTCCCTCCCATTTTCTTAAGTATACCCCTCCACATTTCTTTAGGATCTGTGCAGAATACATCATCTAAAGAGGCATCTGCTACTATCCATGAATTGCTGGATAACTCATCCTGCAATTGTCCTTCACCCCAACCCGAATAGCCTAGAAAAAATTTAAAATCTCCGGCACTAACCTTGTTTTCATTAATTAGACTCTTCAATTGTTCGTAATCACCCCCCCAGTACAAATTGTCCATAACTTCAACAGATCCCTCAAGAGGCGTGGTATTACGGTAAATAAAATGTAACGAATCCTGTCCTACCGGACCACCCATAAAAAGCATTTCCTTATAGTCATCAATCCCTGACCAAACAGAATCAAGTGTCAGGATGGTCGGTTTGTTTAAAATAAAACCAAAAGCTCCCTGTTCATTATTTTCGCACAATAGAATTACTGTGCGCTCAAAATCAGGGTCGCCTAAATAGGGTTCAGAAATTAATATGTTACCTTTTATTGTCATCCAATAGCTGATCTTTCTGAAAATATTGTTTCTATAAATGTATTTGTGAACTGCGACATAGTATTAAGATAACAATTATACCCCTACAAGTCAAACATTCCAACTAATTTATATTAACAAATACTCCGTTTATCATGTACTTAAACATACACTTAGTATATTTGTTCAGGATTTTTTTCCACAAAGTTCAAAGAAAATATGGCAAATAAAGAACACAACATC
>JBKBXU010000395.1:0-3327 GCA_046313675.1 Cytophagaceae bacterium | reverse complement strand
CAAGAACAATGATTCCTGAGTTTGGATTAAATCCATCCATTTCAGTTAGTAATTGATTAAGTGTACTTTCCCGCTCATCGTTGGCTCCGCCCATGTTGTCATTTTTCCCTCTTGATCTTCCTATGGCGTCAAGCTCATCAATGAAAATGATGCAAGGTGATTTTTCTTTTGCTTTTGTGAACAAGTCACGGACACGTGAAGCGCCAACTCCAACAAACATTTCTACAAATTCGGAACCTGATAAGGAGAAGAACGGCACCTTCGCTTCCCCGGCTACTGCTTTTGCCATTAATGTTTTTCCAGTTCCGGGAGGTCCTGCAAGCAACACACCTTTAGGTATTTGGGCGCCCAACTTGGTATAGGCAGCGGGGTGTTTTAAAAAGTCCACTATTTCCTGTAATTCCTCTTTAGGTTCCTCCAGGCCGGCAACATCGTTGAAGGTTATTCCGATTTTGTGCTCGCTGGTAAATAATTTTGCTTTTGATTGGCCAAAAGAAAACATGCCACCTCCGCCGCCTTGTCTCATGCGTCGTCCTGCATTCCATAGCATAAAAAGAAGGAACAACGGGAATATCAGAAACAATACCCAGCCCCAATTACGGCTGGTGGTATATACGACCTCAGCGCGTTCGTCATCAGGGAAATCTTCTTGTATTCTCCAGAGCCTTTCTTCCAAAACTTCAGGTGAGCCGATATTAAACTCATATTGGGGACCACCGTCCCGAGTAAAAATGTTGTAAGTAGATTCCTCTGGTTCAGGTGCATCACGCAAAGATATCTCGGCCATCTCTCTGTCTACCACCACAATTTGTTCAATCCTTTTCTCCCGCACCAGGTCTTCAAATTCTGACCAGGTTAAACTTTCGGTATCACCGGGGGAACCCATCCAGAACAATACGATCATTATGAGGAAAAATATTGTAAGATAGCGCATTAAGCCACCTCCTAAGCCGGCAGCCGGTGGTGTGTCATTGCTTTTCCTGTTTTTAATATCCTTGTCGTCCATGTATTTTCCGTACCCTGTTAAAAATGTTCATATCGGATTTGCTCGAGTATGAACGTGTCTTATATCAAAACTCAGGATGGAAGGTAATGTTATTCAGGAAACTGTTTTTTGTGAGGTATTTTGTTGTTAATCAGTATGTTTTGTTGGGTTGATTAATTTAATTGATCAAGCTTAAGATCTTTGTAATCTTTTATAATGGTGATAATATTATCGTACATTTCAAACTCATGTTCTTTGTGGGTTGTAAGTAAAACCACACATTTCATACCCGCATTTTTTGCAGCTTCCACACCTTTTGGCGCGTCTTCAAACACGATGCATTCGGAAGGGGAAACCTGTAGTTTTTCTGAAGCCTTGAGAAATGTTTGGGGGTGAGGCTTGCTTTCATTTACATCATCGGCACTTACTATGGCATCAAAGTAATGTCTAATAGCTAAATTATCAAGCATAAAATCAACATTTGAGGTAATGGCCGCAGAGCCTATGGCCATAGGTATCTGTTGACGGTAAGCTTCTTCAAGAATTCCATCCAGACCATCAATTAATTTTAAATGGGGAAGATACATTTCTTGGTATTGCCTTTCCTTCTCCATGGCATAATGATCCATTTCTTTCATTGTAAACCGGTCTTTTCCGAATACCCTTACCAGCAATTCTTGATTTTTCCCATACATCTGTACCTTTAGTTCTTCATAGGTTAAAGTGGCCCCAAGGTCTTTGGTTAATATTTTATACCATATATCGGTATGGAATGACATATCGTCAATCATGGTGCCATTCATATCAAAAATTAATGCGCTCATTACCTCTTCACTTTATGTTTTAAAATTTGCTTACTTTCTCGGTTTACCTTCAATCATAACAAATGCTCCCCAGTACAATGGATTGTTATATTGTTGTTTGATTGATCGTTTGGCTTTGATAAAGGCCGTTCTTTTATTCCCTGATTCCAGCCAGTATTGATAAAACAATACCATTAGTTTTTGTGTGACTTCATCGTTTACTTTAAATAAACTCATGATTACCGCATCGGCACCGGCTACAAGAAAAGCTCTCTGAAGGCCATACACACCTTCGCCCACACGCATCTCTCCACGCCCTGTTTCACATGCACTTAAAACGACAAGCTCGGTTGTGTAAAAATTGAGATTTGAAGCTTCGTAGGCAGTAAGAATGCCTTCTTTACGGTTTACATTGTAATTTTCCTTATCCGCTAAGATATCGCCGGAACCATATAATAAAAGGCCTGAATTCAGTAAGGCGCTGGAAGCAAAATTATCTTCGTCATCAACTCCTTCTTTAAAATATCCATGTGTGGCAATATGGAAAACAGAAGGATTTTCAATTTCTTTGAGTTTTTCCTCTGTTAACATTCTGTTCAATAGGGTAACGGATGTTTTTTTATCGGTTGACAAAATTTTTGCAATCTCGTTAACCTCCTTTTCAGCACCGGGAAGGGAAGGGATATCTCTTCCGGAATTATCGGTATAAAATTCCGGATTTCCACAAAGAACGTAGGAGTACTCCTGATCTTTTGCGAGTTCCCGTAAGGTTTTTTTGTTTGTATTAGTGTTTAACAGATCCTTGGTGTTTGATACCAATATTATCTGATGTTTGTCAATGGTATATTTTCCATCTTCATCCATCATCATTTCCAGGTTTATCTGATTATAAATGCCGTCTCCGGAAAGGAAAACGGTAGATCCTGCAGGGATCATGTTGTCAATGGATTCCCAATATGTGCTATAGGATGATTCATCTTCTACGTTAAAAATAGCGGAATTACGGTACCTGGTAAAGGCTGCCGTTTCCATTTTGTTTCCATTTTCAAACTTAACCACCTTTGGGAAATCAGATTTATTATTAAAAACTAATGCTGCATATATAATTGAATCCTGAAAGGTTTTATTAAAGTATCTGTAACGAACGATCTCTACAGCATATTCACGGTCGTTTAATTTTTTAAGGATTTGTTTATAATAGGATTTTGTTTTATTTTAAAAAACAAAAATTCGAAAGTAAAAGTAAAATCCTTAAAGAATGTTAAGAATAGAGGTTTTTCATCAAATGTTAACGGAGCAGTTAAAAGTGCAGATGGAGAAATTTTAGTGCTTTTAAATTCTGATGTTTCTCCTCACAAGAATTTCTTAAATCCATTAATAAAAAATTTTTCAGATTATAACGTATTCGCTGTTGCCTGTTTGGATGAGAGTATTGAAGGCGGCCGTGTGGTCTTGAGAGGAAGAGGAACCGGTAAGTGGAGAAGAGGTTTATTTATTCATAAAAGAGGAGAAGTTGATAAAAGAAATACTTTGTGGGTT
>JBKBXU010000394.1:0-3401 GCA_046313675.1 Cytophagaceae bacterium | reverse complement strand
TGTTCAACGATCATTTCTGTATAACCCAAAATATCGTCTTCCGACATTTTCTTACTATTCCAGGCATTCACACAATGGTAGAACTTATTTATGGATTCCCATAATTCTGAAGAGAGGATATCTCTGGCACCACGGGCATTTTCCCTGGCTTTGAATACAGAAGCCTTAATAGACACCGGGTTGAATTCATCGAGGGTGGCACGGTAAATAAGCTCGTTGTTGTTTATGTTTTTACCTTTATCGGGGTATTCATAGGATAAACCGGTCATTGTGGTGATGGAATCCAGCACAAACTCTTTTCTTGAGAGAATAGGAGCATCCAGGGCACCAAAACAATGTACATGAATATATCTTGCCGTATATTGAGCTCTTTCCAGGTATCGACCCGTCCAAAGCAAACTGTTTGCGATTCTTGAAAGCATATTATTTTATTTTTCCAGTACCCAGGTATCTTTGGAGCCACCTCCTTGAGAAGAATTTACAATGAGACTGCCTTTTTTAAGTGCTACTCGGGACAGGCCACCTTTTAAAACAAATTGTTTGTTTTTACCCATCAGGCAATAGCTTCGTAAGTCTATGTGCCGTGGTTCAAAGATTTCTTCTTCTTCGATAAAGGTAGCATGAACGGAGAGAGACATTATTGGTTGGGCAATATATTTTCTCCTATTGGCTTTTATGAGCTGTTTGAATTCTTCTTTTTGGGCTTTGGTTGCAGCGCTGCCTATAAAAATTCCATAGCCTCCGGATTCATCCACCGGTTTAACAACCAGTTCATCTAAGTTCTCCATCACAAACTTATAATCAGAGTCAATTTCACAGCGATAGGTGTGGACGTTCTTTAATATAGGTTCCTCCGAAAGGTAATAGCGGATCATATCGGGAACATAAGAGTATACAGCCTTATCATCCGCAGCCCCTGTACCCGGTGCATTCAGGATGTTAACATTGCCATGCCGATAACAAGCCATAAGTCCCGGAACCCCTAATGCGGAATCGCTACGGAAGACGAGGGGGTCTAAAAATTCATCATCTACACGACGGTATATAATATCTACTTTTCGCTTCCCATTGAGTGTTTTCATATAGACAAAATTATTGTCTACAAACAGATCGCGCCCTTCTACAAGCTGAATTCCCATGCTTTGTGCCAGAAAAGAATGTTCATAATACGCAGAATTTAACATACCTGGCGTCAGAATAACGCAGGTAGGATTTTCTACGCCTTCAGGGGCTACCGATTGAATCATGGAAAGAAGCTGCGACGGATAATCCTGAATGGGCATTACGTTATAATTAAAAAAGACCTTGGTAAGAATCCGTTTCATTGCTTCCCGGTTTGAAAGAACGTAACTGACGCCTGAAGGACATCGCAAGTTATCTTCTAAAACATAATAGTGGCCATCTTTATGCTTGATGAGGTCTGTACCACAAATATGGGTATATATACCACCGGGAGGAGAAAAATCCATCATTTCCTTGAGGTAATAATTGGAAGAAAAAATCAGCGCGGCAGGCACTATACCATCTTTGAGGATCTTCTTTTTGTGGTAAATGTCATCGAGGAACATGTTAATGGCCAAATTCCTTTGGATAATGCCTTTTTCTAATCTGCTCCATTCATCTGCAGGAATTATCCTTGGAAATAAGTCAAAAGGGAAAATCCGTTCTACCCCACCACGGGTATCGGAATATACATTAAAAGTAATTCCCTGGTTAAAAAAAGACATCTTGGCAAACTCATTTAGTTTTTTAAGATCGTTAAGGCTGAAATGATTAAAAAGGCTAAGCACTTTCTGGTAATAGTGCTTAACACAGCCGTCTGATTCAAATACTTCGTCGAAAAGATCCGGTTGATGCTTTTGAGAAGAAATAATTTTCAGGTCATTAATGGTTAAGGTACGGCTCATATAGTTGTATTTTTCTTATAATGCTTATATTAGGTATAATTATTCTTAAAGGCAATATAAATGGTATTTTTCTTTCAAATAACCTTAATAATTGCATTTCATTATTGAAATAATATAACTAAAGCAAAGCTATAAATTTATTTTAATCTGACTTTTTATATATAACTAATCAAATAAATTAATAAAAAACAGCAGGTATATTACGATTTTGGGCTATATTAATTAAATTTTGAGGTATATTTTTAAAAAAAATACATAAAATATAAAATGTGAGTTTATTTTATATTTTATAAAACTCATATTTTAAATGAAAATTTAAAATATACCTTCAAGTTATAAGTCAAAATAGGTTTGTTATCTTTCACACCTAATTCAACACATCATCAAATACATCAAGCCAAATTCCTTAATTCGCTTGAGTTTAAACAAAATTTCTTAAAACTGGATCAGACACATCAGCCAATCGGAATTATTCCGGTATAAAATCTTGTTATGTATTTAGCATATAAATAGAAATTGAAATTAAAAGAGGGGATGGATATGAAAAAGTTTCTTTTAGCAATGGTTTTTATGGTAGCAGGGATAAGTGCAAAAGCACAATTTTGGGCTACAACTGAAGAAATTCCACAAGAAGTATGTAGATCACTTGCGGAGGAGCATATAGGTATGAATATGGAAGATGTTGATTGGGATAGGGATGGTTTCCACTATAAAGCGGAATTTTCCAAAGAAAACAGGGAATATGAAGTGTTGATGGATGCAAAAGGAAACATCCTCTCTACCCAGAGAGAAATAGCTCAGTCGGAGCTTCCATCCGAAGTGTTGGAAACACTCAGTAATGAATTTGGAGCATTTGACCTAAATAATTCCAGGATGAACGAGAATGCCGAATCTACACTTTATAAAGTGGATATTGAAACTTCCGAAGACAGCTATACTGTCATTCTTGATGAAGATGGAGAACTAGTCCATCGTTTTGATAGTTAAGTTAGGATAATAATTACTTTCAGGAAGGCTCTTTAACAGGAGCCTTTTTTTTTCAGGATTTAATCATGCGTAATGCAAAAAAGACAATGCTTTTTTTGATTAATATCTCCAAGGGTCTTCCCAGATATCTTGATAGGTTCCTTTCCAGCCTTTATATGCTCCGATAGCAGAATTCCCCGCTGTTAATATTAATCCGAAAACACAAAGCCATAATCCAATTCGGACATTCTTCTTTACAGGATTCGTAATATCCTTTATGGCGTATCCTATTCCAATTATTGTTACAGGAAAACCAATAATTGGAATAATCCAGGCTATAAGAGATGTCAGACCCATATATAGTGATGTACTTGGAGTTTTAGCAATTTGTATAACATCAAAGGACACAAATTCTTTAGAAGTTTCTGATTTTTCCCCTTTGAGTTTAACTGTGAAGTTGTTTAAGCTTGCCTATGCAGTTGTTGATTGATTGGAAGAGTTTCTGTTCAGTCTCTGTAAAACATTTTT
>JBKBXU010000393.1:0-3458 GCA_046313675.1 Cytophagaceae bacterium | reverse complement strand
TCCTGCACGAAGAAGAAAATGAAAATTTTTCAAGGGGGCAGATAAACTATTTTTAATTAATGGAAGCTTATTTTTATTTGAATGTTTGTGAGGACACAAACATTGGCGTATCCATGTCAAATATTGGCGTATCCGGTCCGTCTCTCCGCCTTCGTTTGTGTCCCCACAAACGGCAAACCAACAAGCACATGGTCTTTACCAACCTGCAATTATATCCTATCCATGTAATGTCTTAAGAAGGTAAAAGACTTTATATCCAATTCATAAAAAGATGCAGACGAATAATGATAGTCCACAATATCTTCTACAAGGTTCCACTGAGGTTGAACCGGATTAGCATGGATATAATCAAGCTTTTGTTCTATTACTGATCTGGAATAAAGTTCTACAGGTAACGAATCCCTTTTCCAGAATTGAAACTCCCTTGTTATAGAATCTACTTTAAAGGCGTTTAATGTCTCTTCATCCTTCTGCTTTAGAAGTTTTTTAAATTCATGCCCGGTAAACTTCATGAAACTTTCATGGGGATATTCTTTTCCGTTCATTTTATGTAATTCCCAGATCAGATGAATATGGTTTGGCATAATAACAAGCCATATATTGAAATTAATTGTTTTTGGGAAAGAAACGATAGAGAAGAAATAATGATGTCCTTAAAATCATCCTTTTTGAGAAGATGCTTCCAATCTAAAATTGTAGCATTATAAAAGTATAATTTATTTAATTCCATAGCTGTGGAAAGAAAACTTACTGCTTTCGTACTATAAAATTATGCATTTTTTCAGCTTAAGCAAATCTTTTATGCCCTATTCTTCTTCATTGAACCTTGGTATCAAAGTGCTTGTCTTTATTTGAATGTTTGTGAGGACACAAACATTGGCGTATCCAGTCCTTCTCTTCCGCCTCCGTTTGTGTCCCCACAAACGGGACGTTCCTGCAAGAAGAATGGGAATTGCTCAAGGCATGTCGAGGAGACGACTTTATTTTATAATGGGAACGTTTTTCTTATGAATGTTTGTGAGGACCCAAATATTGGCGTTGTATTACAAATGAGAAGGAGTGGGGTTAAAAAAAGTGGTGGATTTTGACATCCACCACTGATAACTTATTTTATGAAGTTTAGCAGCCTGTTCCAGCGTACTTTCTGATACCAGCTTTCAGGATTTGGATCAACGGAGAGCCATAACAATAATGCTTTTCCAACCACGTGGTCTTCAGGAACGAATCCCCAAAAGCGTGAATCCAGGGAATTATGCCTGTTGTCACCCATCATGAAATAATAGTCCTGGCGAAATGTATATTCGTCGACCACCTGGCCGTCTATAACAAGTTGGTCATCAAGAATGCGGACGTTGTTAAGGTGTTCGTATTCTGCAATGGTTTGTCCGTATAAAATCACATTTTCAGGTGTCATACGGATGCTTTTACCTTTTGCCGGTATGTATAAGGGCCCGAAATTATCCTGATTCCACATGAATTTTGAATTGTGAGGGAATACAGCCGCATCACCTTCTCCGGGTTTACGATCCAGAAGTCGTACTTTTCTAATGTAAGTCTCCTTTTCCATAGCACTTGCTGTTTCCGGCATAACATGTATGGCATACCCGTATGGAGTTACATGGTAATCTGTTACATTATATTTTCTCAGAATAGGCATTAGTTTGGTAAATAACAACCTTCCTTCGGTTTCTATAAGGTATTGCATTTGAAGTTCAGGAGGATTTTCGGCAATTTTCCCATTAAGGTATACCTGTGTTTCCCTGACTTCAATGGAATCTCCGGCAACAGCGATGCACCGTTTGATGTAATTGGTTTTTAAGTCGGTAGGAAATGGTTTTTCCGGAGGATAATTAAAAACAACTACATCGTTATTTTTGACCGATGTAAAACCGGGCAAACGGTACTGAGGCAATTGAATCCAGTCCAGGTAAGAGGGGATGTTGGTAAACCAAATGGTCTGATGCGTCAGAGGCAACTGTAAAGGTGTTTTTGGCGTCCTTGTGCCATAGTGGAATTTGCTTACAAACAAATAATCTCCAACCAATAAAGAGCGTTCCATAGAAGGTGTTGGAATGGTGAATGCTTCTATAAACGCCCAGCGTATAAGGGTTGCTGCAATAACAGCAAATAATATAGCATCGGTCCATTCCTTGGATTGGGACTTTTTTGCTTTTGGTTTATCGGATTTCTCCCAGAATTTTAATTTCATCTTAGTAGTTAAGTTTCATCATATCATCCATGCCTAAAACGCCTGTTTTTCCCTGAATCCATTCAGCAGCAATTACAGAACCCTCTGCAAAGCCATGTCTGTTATGGGCAGTATGTTTTATTTCAATGGTGTCGATATCTGATTGGTAAAAAATTGAATGTGTTCCTGGGACATTTTCTATTCGTTTAGAAATAATAGCAAGGTCATCCGTATTTTTGCTTCCTTCATTAACCCATTGTTTTTTTCTGTTCACATTGGACAACAGTCCTTCTGCCAGGGTAATGGCAGTTCCGCTCGGAGCATCTTTTTTCTCTGTATGATGAATTTCTTCCATGGAAGCCTCATACTGGGGATAATCGTTCATGATCCTTGCAAGGATCTTATTGAAATGAAAAAACAAATTGACACCTATACTATAGTTGGATGCGTAGAAAAAAGTTCCCCCATTGCTGCGACACAGGTTTTCCAGCTCGACTTTTTTCTCCAGCCATCCTGTTGTGCCTGAAACTATGGGAATATTATTTTCGATGCAATGCTTTACGTTGTGGTAAGCACTTTCAGGCTGTGTGAATTCAATGGCCGCATCTACCATTGAACCATCGATTTTTTTCAGGTCATCCTGATTTTTGACATCAATAATATAAGGTATGGTATGATTTCTTTGTAATGCTATTTGCTCAATGGTTTTACCCATTTTGCCATATCCGATCAATAAAATTCTCATCTTCTGAAATTAATGTTAACAGTTAATCCGGCGCAAAAGTAGGAATAATTATTGAAAATAGCAGGACTTATATCCATACTAAGATCTTCGGTAAGATCAAAGCTTCGTAAATGTGCATCTACGTAAGCATCAACGATGTTAAGAATATAAACAATTCCGGAAACTATGATAAATAAATCCCTGTCCCGTCTGTAGGCATCACGGTTAACACGTATGGCATCCGGATTGAAGGTGGCTCTCAGTTCATCATAAGTGTCATCTCCAGGCCTTTCCAGTGCAAGCCGGTGAATGAAATACTGCTCATGGTTAAAATGAATCAGGTAGCCAAGTGTTCCCAAACCGCCATAAATAATAGGCATTTTCCAGTACTTTCGGTTAGCCGCTTGTCCTAATCCCGGGAGCAGGGTAGACATCAGAGCACGTTGTCTGGGTATCCGATTGGTATCAAAAGTGTCTACCTTTGATACATCCGGAGCGGGTTGGGCAAAGGAGCTTGGTTCCTCCTTCAGTTCTACAGTATCCGCC
>JBKBXU010000392.1:0-3463 GCA_046313675.1 Cytophagaceae bacterium | reverse complement strand
TTTCCGATGATCAGTGCGCATGGAACCTGGAAATCACCGGCAGGGAATTTCTTGGTATATGAACCAGGAATGACTACTGACCTTTCAGGTACATATCCTTTATATTCTACCGGCTTATCACCTGTAACATCTATAACCTTAGAGCTACCTGTCAGAGTAACATTGGCACCCAACACAGCCTCCTTACCAACACGCACACCTTCTACTACAATGCATCTGGAACCGATAAAAGCACCGTCTTCAATGATTACAGGGGCTGCCTGTACAGGCTCCAGTACGCCACCAATGCCAACACCACCACTCAGGTGAACATTTTTGCCTATCTGTGCACAGCTTCCTACCGTTGCCCATGTATCTACCATAGTCCCTTCGTCCACATAGGCTCCAATGTTTACATAAGAGGGCATTAAAATAACACCTTTGCTGATGTAAGCTCCATACCTGGCAACTGCCGGAGGCACTACTCTTACGCCCAGTTGATCGTAATTTCTCTTAAGCTCCATCTTATCGAAATATTCAAAAGGCCCAGCTTCGGATATTTTCATTTTCTGAATCGGGAAATACAAAATAACCGCTTTCTTTATCCACTCGTTAACCACCCATCCGTCGCCGGAAGGTTCAGCTACCCGACGTATCCCTTTATCCAACTCTTCCACAACCGTACGAATGGCAGTCTCTACTTCATGAGATTTCAAAAGTTCTCTGTCATTCCAGGTTTTCTCAATTAAATTTTGAAGTTCTTGCATTGTTTAACTATTTAAAAATTCACTACATTTATTCTCTTTACTACTTTTTATGAACAGAAAGAAAATTTTCCTGGCATCCATTCTTAAGCCCGTAAACGATGCCCGAATGTACGAAAAATTTGGAATTTCTCTTTCCAAAGATTTTGAAGTTCATATTGCCGGTTACAGCGGAAACATCCCATCCGGAAATCCACATATGCATTTTCACCCCTTGTTTTCTTTCAAAAGACTGTCCATAAAGCGAATCTTAGCTCCTTGGAAAATTTATAAATTATGTATTAAAGTAAAACCTGACGTAGTAGTAGTTAACTCACATGAGTTACTTTTTGTTATGTGTATATACAAAATTTTATTTGGTGTCAAAATATTATATGATGTGCAAGAAAACTACTACCTAAACATCCTTCACACCGATGTTTACGCCACGTTCTTAAAGCCCCTGCTGGCGGGGTATGTCAGATTTGTAGAAATTATTTCAAAACCCTTTATTCATCATTATATCCTGGCTGAAAAATGCTACGCCAATGAGCTTTTTTTCGTACGCAGCAAGTTCACCATCGTGGAAAATAAATACAAGGCCATGCCACTCCCCGACGCCCCATCCTATCGCTGGGAATCGGAACGAAAAATACGATTGCTTTATTCAGGAACTATATCCACCGAATATGGGATATTTGAGGCCATAGAAATGGCCAAGCAGTTATACCGAGTGGATTCCAGAATACTGCTTATCATTATTGGCTATGCTGCCAAAACTGAAATCCGGGAAAAACTAAAGGCGAGTATAAAACACCTGAATTTCGTCAAACTAATAACAGACAGCAAACCTGTCCAACATAGTCTGATACTTCAGGAAATCCGGCTTGCCGATTATGGCTTACTGAGCTATCAGCCTAACCCCAGTACCAGAAATTGCATTCCGACAAAGCTATTTGAATACACAGCGCATAAACTCCCAATGATCATTCAACACAACTCTATGTGGGAAGAATACTGCAAAAAATTCAACTCCTCCGTTTTTATAGATTACAACAACTTCAAACCCCTGCAACTACTCAACACACTGCAAACATACTCCTTCTATGAAAATGCAGACACCTCGGAAGTTTTCTGGGAAAATGAAGAGAAAATACTTTTATCCACCATCAATAATATTCTATAGTATACTACAAAACAACATCTTATATTAAATCTAAATTTTTTTTTAGATTTACCTAAACTCTACTTATCTTTGCATTGTTAAACTAAGAGTGATGCTTACGTTAAGTCATACCGAAGAAAATTACCTGAAGGCGATCTACCACCTTTCTGACCATGGAAGCAAGGAGGTAAACACCAATGCCATATCAGAAGCCCTGCATACCAAACCTGCTTCTGTAAGCGATATGCTGAAAAAACTAGCAGCCAAAAAGGTGATAAACTACATCAAATACCAAGGAGTAACCATTACCCAAAATGGCAAAAAAGAGGCGCTTCAAATTATCCGAAAGCATCGGCTATGGGAGGTTTTTCTGGTTGAAAAATTAAATTTCAACTGGGATGAAGTGCATGAAATTGCCGAGCAGCTTGAACATATTCAATCCAAGCTTCTTATAAAAAGATTGGACGAATTTTTAGGGTATCCAGTGTATGATCCACATGGTGACCCCATCCCCAATGAAGAGGGAGAATTTAATCCCAAAGCAAAGATTTCTTTGAATGAAGCTGACATTAACTCCGTAAATGTGGTGGTAGGGCTTAAAGAAACCTCTGCCCTATTCCTCCAATATCTGGACAAAACAGGCATTTACATTGGAGCTAAAATAAAAGTAATAGACCGGGTTGAATTTGACCTTTCTATGGAAATTCAAATAGACAATAAGAAAACGGTTTTAGTATCAAACGAAGTAGTAAAAAACATCTATGTTACAAACTAAGCTTTTTGCAAAAATTTATGCATTTGCAATCCTGAGTCTTTTAATTTCCTGTGAAGCTCCCCAGGAAAGAGGTGCCGATGAAGTACCTCCTGAAGGCCCGATTTCCATAGTGACTACCACCGGCCTTCTTGCCGATGCCGTGAAGCACGTAGCAGGCGATGCGGCCGTAGTTACTTCGCTAATGGGGCCAGGCGTAGACCCACACCTGTACAAGGCGACTGACAGGGATCGCAGAAGCATAATGGAAGCAAATGTTGTCTATTATAACGGGCTGCACCTTGAAGGCCGAATGGCCGATGTTCTTGCTAAGGTGGGGGAAAGAAAACCTGTTATAGCCGTAGCCGAGTCAGGTATAGACCATACCAACCTTATCTCCTATAATCGAGTCCGGGATCCCCATATCTGGTTTGATGTAATGCTCTGGAAAGATGTGGTAAACTTTATTGCCCGTGATTTAAGAGAACGCTACCCCATTCACGCCCTTACCTTTGAAAATAATGCTGCAGCGTATACCGCCCAACTGGATAGCCTGGACTTACGAATACGTACGCAGATTAACGCCATACCTGAACAACAAAGGGTACTCATTACGGCACATGATGCCTTTGCGTATTTTGGCAAAGCCTACAACATAGAAGTACGGGGGCTCCAAGGAATTTCTACCATTTCGGATATGTCACTTCATGACCTTACCCATATGGTTGATTTTATTGTTGAACGAGGGATAAAGGCCGTCTTTGTTGAATCTTCAGTCCCTAAACGAACCGTTGAGGCCGTAGTACAGGGCGCACGAGCCAGGGG
>JBKBXU010000391.1:0-3490 GCA_046313675.1 Cytophagaceae bacterium | reverse complement strand
TAAGGTATCATAATAAAATAACTTTATCAGACAAATGGGAGTGGCAAACACACCTTGACGAACGCCGGTTTATGAATCCCAATGTCAGGCATCATACGCTCATTCGTACGCAACCCTTCTATCACCTATCCGACAAGATTGCCTTATCTCAGGGTTTTGTGTATAGTCTTCAGCATGCGCACGACCCTTTGAGCAAATCAGAACTCATTGTTCCGGAACTAAGGCCATTTCAGGAGGTATTGGTAAAAAATGACTTGGGAAGAGTACAGATAAGGCATAGATACCGCCTTGAAGAGCGTTTCTTTCAAAATCACGATGGTTTCAAAATTGCAGAAGGCCATAACTTTAATTGGAGAGCTCGATATCAGTTTCAGGCACAACGAAGAATGTTCAGAATTGATGATACTAGAAATGTCTACTTCAGAATTGCCGAGGAAATAATGCTCAACTTCGGAGAGAGCATTGAATACAACATTTTTGACCAAAACAGGTTTTCCGCTGCATTCTACATTAACCTTAACCAAAATTTTGATCTGGAAGCAGGTTATTCTCACTGGTATCAACAATTAAGAGACGGTAAAACCTTTTTTAACAGACATATTTACAGAATTACATTATTTCACAACATCGACTGGCGTAGATAATCCATTCCTTCCAACATAGCATTTCTTTTTCCCCTAAATTGTAAAAAAATATTATAAACCATTTAAAAACTTTTTTGCAATAACTCTATTTTTAATATGGCAATGTTGCATATGTATAAATAGTTTTGATAGCTTTAGAGAATGAAAATAGCTTATTTATTGCTTCAGGGAATATTTAAAAAATAAGCCGGAAACTTATGGAAAATCACTTATAAGTGCGTTTAAAAAGCTCCAGAAACGGATATTCCGTACCACTTACGATTCTTTAAATATTCTCCAAAAAAAATCAGATAGTTCCTTTACCACTAATTGATCTTCAAAAATTTCTGTCTGCTTACTTTTTATCTTTTCAACGATGGATTTTCTAAGTTCGGGATTGTTAGCAATGTTTACTGCGATAACAATAAATTCTTCAATACTTTCAGCTATACACCCATCGATTTCCATTTGCTTATAGGATGCATATGCATAACGGCCTTTATGCATATCTGTGGGCATTGTTATCACCGGAACACCGGCTTCAAAGGCATCGTAGGTAGTATTGGCCCCTCCTCCATAATGAAAAGTATCAAGCGCTACAGCCGATTGGGCAAGTAAACCAAGATAATCCACTTCTTCCATTCTCTTCACAAAGAAAACCATGCCTGAATTTTGTCCCACAGATGCTTCTATCCTGCCTTTCAGTTTAGCTGTTATAGCTTGTTGCTTATCCTCAATAAAAACAACAATACCATTAGGGTCTCTTTCAAGAACTCCTCTTACTGCCTGATCAAAATCAGGATGTACCTTTTTTAAATTTTGCTGGCACAGATATACGTTTTTTCCTTCGGGCAGATTATAAAAGGATAATGGTTTAAGTACTGAAGGTACCGGTGGTTTGTAATAATAAACCGGCAGACGGTCAAATTTTATAAGTTTTTCGGTATAGAATTTTTCGCCCTCATCTGTTTCAAGATGTTTTGAAGAGATAAAATAATCTACTATTGCCATTCCGCTTGTTGCCGGCCATCCCCAACTGCAGCATTGAATCTTTGCAGGTTTGCAAAGGGCAAGAAAATAATTTACCACATCGGTTCCTATCTCCCAATAATGTAAAATGTCTATTTGTGCTTTGATTAAAAAATCAAGGGCTCTGTTAAAATCTTTTGGTAAAGAAATAAATTTTATTCCAGGATTATCGATGACAGGCCTTAAAATTTTCTCTCCGTTTGGAAGACTGCATACTATTGAAATGTCGAAAAGATTAGTATCCAGATTATTTATAATCCCACGCATGCATTTTATAAAAACACCTTCATGTCCGGAAGTAACTACAAAACCAATATGTGGTTTGCTGTTTTTATGGCTTACTACAGCACTCTTTATTTTACTAAAAAGTGATGCAAAACCTTCCTTTAAATCTTTATCATCTCTGCCCTGGTAGATCAGTTCTGAAGGTGGATAAACTCCATACTCTATCAATTCCGAAAGGCCCGTAAAATCATCAGGGCTATATTCACTCAGTTTGTTTTTTAATGCCGTTCTGTAAGTATCAATTTCAGCATTGTCTGAATAAATAGCTTCAGAAGCTGAATCTACCTGAAGACGTAGCGCTTTATTGTCAGGATTAAGCCGGATTAAATGCACATAAAATTGTTTTGCTTCATCATGTCTTCCCTGCTTATCATAAAGAATAGCGGTATTTCTGACAGCTTCTTTCAGATCCGGCTTTAGCTGCAAGGCTTTACCATAATGCACAAGCGCTTCATCCAGCCTGTCCCATTCCTGCAGTGCAATACCAAGGTTATTATGGGCGAAAGGATAATTTGGATTGATGGCAATGGACTCCTGATAATAACGAATAGCTGAGGAAAAATTTCCCATTTCAAGCATGGCATTACCAAGGTTAAAAAGAGCAAGAAAATGTTTAGGGTTTAGTTCAAGTGTTTTGTTGTATAGTTTAACCGCTCCTTCCATATTTCCAACACACCTGAAAGCATTGGCTTGTTTATGATAAGCTTCTGCAAAATCCGGTTGAATTTCTATGGCTTTTTGTGCGGTTTCAAAGGCTTCCTGGAACTTCTGTGCATTTAAATAAACTTCAGCAAGGTTAACCAGAAAATTAGGGTTTTGTGGTGATACGGCAAGGGCCTTATTAATTGACTCTATGGCCTGTTCCTGTTTCCCCCGACTGCTTAAAGCAATACCCATCAGGTGTAAAGCATCGGGCTGATCTTTTATAATTTTAAGAGATTCTCTGTATAATTTCACAGCCATTTCCAGGTCTCCTTTCTGGTGGGATGATTGGGCGAGGTTGAGGAGGTTGGAGAATTGTTGTTGTCTGGAAGTATTCATTCAAAATAAAGTTTTTACTGTCATTAAAAATAAATGCAACCACAGAGGTCACAGAGAAAAACTTGCTACTCTGTCGAAAACTCTGTGGTTAAAAATTATTTTACTTATATAAGAGGCGAACAGAGATATTACATAGAGATGCACAGAGTTAATATCCATTAATAACCCTTCTGATTCCATCTTTTAATTTTAATACATTAAAATTGATTAATAACCCGATTCGGTTATTGGTTAACTTTAAATAGGTCAATGTTTGAGCAAGGTGAATTTCGTTTAGTACATCTACTGATTTAAGCTCCAGCACGATTTTATTCTCTACTAATAAGTCAATCCTGTATCCGCATTCTAATTTTACTTCTTCGTATATTAATGGAACTGGTTTCTCCTTCTCAACTCCTAAATTATTTTTTACTGGCGTCCGGCCAATTAATTTTTTCTATAAAAACTCAGCCATAAACTTGCTTTTTATTGTTCAAGAGCAATTTTCCTATTCTCTATGCAGAGTTTTCAAA
>JBKBXU010000390.1:0-3491 GCA_046313675.1 Cytophagaceae bacterium | reverse complement strand
GGCCTATGCCCAGGGCAACGACATCCACTTCGCCCCCGGACAGTATAACCCCGAGACGCAAAGCGGACAAGAACTATTGGGGCACGAGCTTACCCATGTAGTACAACAAAGACAAGGTCGTGTACAAGGTACTACTCAGACCAAAGGTTTGGCTGTCAATGATGATACTGCTTTAGAACATGAGGCCGATGTAATGGGGAAGAAGGCGGCGAGTGGGGAGGTAATAAAAAAGAGCTTTTATAATCAACCTCAAGGAGAACAAATAAGTTACATTGCTCAGTTAACGCCAGATGTTAATAGTGTGCAAATTGAAAGTGCCATAGAGTTTAACAATGGCTTGAATTTAAAGGCGCAAACAGTACGAATTGTTCAATTTTTGCTTGGCGTTAATCCTACAGGTTCTTTTAATAGGGATACAATTATTGCTATTGCCCAATTTAACCATAATAATCATTTAGAGAATTTATCAGGGCAACTACGAGAAGCCGAATTCGCAGAATCAATTAATTCATTAATTGGTCCTTTGTCTGTGGAGCAGGTATTATGCCTCAATAATGCCGAGAGATTGGAGTCTCCTGAAAATATTCGAGAACAAATTAGAAATTCCCAGAATCAGTTTGCCGCGACTGATGGGCAATTAGATACTGCTACTTTCGCAAATCTTTTCAGTAGAACAGTTAGTTTAGGTCAGCAACAGTATGCACTTTTATTAGCTGTGGATTATTATAATCTAGAAAATGATAGTATTGTATCTATAAATTACAGTAATGAGGTGCCAGGCTTATTTAATTTAAATGTCCCATTTTCAAATATTGTATTAACGGATGGTTCTGCTTTGATGAACAATCAAATAACAATAACTGGAGCTCCAAATACTTTAAAAAAAATAACATTAGGAGATTTTGCCTTTGAGTCTCTGGAGCTTTTTAGAGCGGCCTTTAATCTTATAAGGAATATTCAATATTTACCGGCTAACTCCGAAACTCAAAATGCTAATCTTGTTGACGATACCACATTAGAGCCTCTTTCCCAAGAACAAATGAACTTGGCCTCTGCTCATAATAATTTTATTCTATCGGATATTGTCAGTAGGTCTTTGGTTCAAATAGCTTTAGGTGCTCCATTGTCTGCACAATTTGATGTCTCCAGTGTCAATCATTTAAGAGTCTTTCAAGTTTCGAATAACTTAAATAGAACTGATGGGCGATTAGATTTTGATACAATAGACTTAATTGTTAGAAATATGATTGAAAGAGGCGAAAGGGAAGGGGTCTTACGAATTGCTTCTGATTTTTATAATATTGGAGAGCATCAATTAGCTATAATTCTTAATTCTTCGGCTATAGGTAATGAAGCTTTTGAGCAGAACGATGAAATTGATGGCGTTAAAAATATTGATTTTGGAGATTCTGCTTTTTTAAATGGACTTACCGGCATTGCTGAAGTATTAGAAACAGCTGTGGGAAGTGAAGTTACTTTTAATGCCAGGTTGGCAGATGTTTTATTTGCAGGCAACAATGCTTTGAATCCAACAAGGAGGAATGCAATGTGGGAAAATCCAAACACTCAACAACAGAGCGGTGTGGTACCATGGGTTCATGAGCAGTTTCCTGATGAAGATGTTATTAGAAGGTATTTAAGCAGAACTGATCTTACAGATGATGAAAAAATTGCCGCTTTAGGGCAATTATCTATTGAACTGGGATGGCTGGAGTTTTTAATGGGGGTATTGTTTTACGGAGGGTCAAACCAGAGTTGGGAAAATGCGGGGAATAATAATCAAGGAGCATTTATTAATAGATATAAATCGACCGTAGGGAATAATCCTAATAATCTTCCTTGGTGTACTATGTTTTCTGGATACCTGCAACGGATGATAGGGTTTAACGAGTCACTTAGTACTCAAGGCCCGTTAATTTTTAATGCAGGCAGAAGGCTTGATAATTGGGCAACTCAAGGGATAAATCTAATTACTGGTGTTGATGATTTTTCTGATCCTTCAGATTTTGAAAATTATTCGGGTGCAAGCATTAATAGACAAAACTGGATAAATCTTAGAAATAGCCTTAATACACCCGGAGCAACTCAGGAGCAAAGGCAAACATTTTTAAATGAATTTTTACAAAATAGGGTTACTCCTCAGGCAGGAGATATAATGGTAGTTACTTCCACAGGCAATAATACATATGGCGCTAATTCAAGTAGCCATACTGTAGTTGTCGAAAGCTTTAATAATAATTTAATAACCACTATTGAAGGGAATAGGGGACATAGAGTTACAGGAACTTCGATTAATCTCCTTGACTCCACAGATGTTTCAAATATTTTGCTTCTAAAAAGAATTGGCTTAGAATTCTTTCCATCTAATCTAGAAAACGATAACCAGGTAGAAGGACAAGAAGAAGAAAATGGTATTGAACAGATAGACGCTGAAAATTTATTAAACCCGTTAAGGTTTATCAGTAGAAATTTACAGCTTTTAGCAGCTCAAAAGAATTTTATATCTTCTTCTGAAAATGGTGCGTTGGTAGAAGAAATGGTAGGGAATAATAATGCTGGAGGTACATTTTAGTATGAACAGTTTCGTTGGTATTTCTATTTCTTTTTTAACGTTATGTTGCAGTTGCCAAACTACACATGATAATGTTAACGATCAGAGACTTATTGATGAAAATGGGTCATTAGTAGAAAATCTAAAAATGCCTACTGATTTCAATGAAGACGTTGTTTTTTTTGATGGTAAAATCGATACCACGGTAGTTGTAGATAGAAAACTAACGCCATATAAAGGGAATATTAGATATAAGGGCAGCTGGGCAGATTCAACTGGGAGGAATCTATTAATAATCTCGGGTACTTTAGATTATCAGGATGGAAAAGGTCGCAATGAAATTTTTGCGTATAAGTATGTAAAGGAAAATGGTAAATGGCTTCAAGTCTGCCGGATAAATGATTTTGTAGACGGAATTGGTTGTGACCTTAGTATAAAGCTTCCTAAAGAATATATTGAAATCAGAGATTTAGACTCAAATGGAGTTGCAGAAACTTCTTTTATCTATACATTAGACAACAGGTGTGATGCTGTAATGGTGGAGACCAAAATGATTATATTTATTAATCAGAAAAAATATGTCATTAGAGGATTCTCAGATACCTGGTTAATGCCAAATGAGGATTTGTACAATTCCTATAGAGCAGCAGATGGTTTGCCTCCGGTATTATATAAAGATATAGACCAAAGACTTAATGAGTTTCCTGATATTAAAAAATATTATTCATCTATCTGGGATCAATATAATCAGGAAGAAAGGTAAAAGGTTTTAATAGGGGCTATGCAGTATGGCATTAACTCTGAACTTATAAACCAAGATAACTTATTTGAGGTATTCTATAAAACTTTTCATAACCTCTGGCGGAGAACATGTAGTAAGGAATTCATGAATAAAACAGCATTGTCGGATTTCCTTTCATTTAATAAAATTCTTTAAAAG
>JBKBXU010000389.1:0-3519 GCA_046313675.1 Cytophagaceae bacterium | reverse complement strand
CCAGGAATAGAACAAGAGCCACAACTACTACACCTACTACCAGGCCTGAATTTTTATTGATTCTGTTAAATATTGCCATTGTTTTGTTAAGAAAATTTTCTAAAGGATTGCAAAATAATTATTTTAATGGATAAAAAACAAAATTATTTACTTTAGTCTATAAAGTACTTTTTTTATTTTCTAGTTCCTTGTTGAGCGTAAGTTTTACTTTATCTATTCTGGCACCACTTACAGATATGATTGTAAAGGTAAAGGGTGGTACATGAATAATTTCGTTTGAAGAAGGCAAATCTTCATTTATTGCAAGAATGAAGCCTCCTAAAGTATCATATTCCCCTTCTGGAATTTTAAATTTATATTTATCATTAAGGTAATCAATTTCATGGCGAGCGCTAAGAAGATAATTGTAAGGATCCAACTGCAGATCCACCAAATCCTCTTCATCATGCTCATCACGGATCTCTCCGAAAATTTCTTCGATAATATCTTCTATGCTTACAAGCCCTGATGTTCCACCAAATTCATCTACCACCAGAACCAGGCTTTTTCTTTCCTCGATTAGCTGAACCAACAGATTATATGCCAACATAGTTTCCGGAACAATGGAAATTGGCGTAAGAATGTCGCTAATGTCCTTCGGTTTCTTAAACAATTCAACCTGATGGCAATATCCTGTTATATTATCAATAGATCGTTTGTAGATCAGAATCTTTGAATGCTGGCTCTCTTTAAAGGCGCTTTTTAAGCCCTCTATTCCATCTTCGGCATCAACAGCTACGATTTCCGTGCGGGGGATCATACAGTCCCGTACGCGCAGGGTTTTGAACTTCAGGGCATTTTTAAAAATCTTGGTGTCGACCTGAGAGTTGTTATTTTCATCTGCTACGATTACATTTTTCTTAATATAATTATTTAGGTCTGTAAGACCGAAAACGGGCCGGCTTTCCGAATATTTCAGGCGTAGGATTTTTGTAATGACGAACTGTGAAGCATTTACTATGAGCCACACAACAGGATAAAGAATATAATAAATGATAAGTATAGGAAGTGCCAGAAATTCAATCCATCGATCGGGGTTGATGAGAAAAAAGCTTTTAGGCATAAATTCAGCAGTGCCAAGGACAATGATGGTCGATATTAATGTCTGCAGAATAACCACCGCTGTGTAATTCTGGAGGCTATGGGGGAGAACGTCAAGTAAGACATTTTCCAGGACGGAAGCCATGAAAATACCATAAACTACCAGGGCAAGGGTATTTCCTATGAGGGTTGACCCAAGTAACATGGAGGGTTTGTTGGCGAACCGGGCAATGATTTTACCTGTAAACAAACCTTGTTTGTTTAGTAGCTCAAAATGCAATTTATTGGATGTGATAAACGCAATTTCAATACCTGAGAAAAAAGCAGAGAAGAAAAGAGAGATTATAATGACCGCTATCTGATAGTACAGATCCATCTATTTTTTTCTTTTTTTTGAGGGTTTAGTTCCTTTAGCAGGAGTTTCACCAGCCTTTTGGAGTTTGTTTTTTCTGTAATTATAAAACCCGAAACAAATCAGCATGAGCATAAAAAGCCAATAACTGTTAAGAAACCCGTGTACGGAGGTCTGGTGCATGCCAGTAACCAAAAAAACTACAGAAAAAGATATTAGTATAGTATCAAAAATTTTCATTATTCGTTAATAGAAAATATTCCGGAAGGTTTTAATATTTTGTAATTGGAAAAATCCTGGTTAGAGGTTAATCCTTCTCCGGTCAGGATTTCATCTTCCGTTACAATACGTACAAATTTATCAGTAAATATTTTCTTTTCGTCAGGTTTCCACTTTAATTCTTCCGTATTGAGGCGCTCATTTTTTTCGAGGTTCTTGATAATTACATTTCCTTTGACGGTATAAAGGCTTTTCTCCTTTTCAAATAGTCCGTGGTTAGATACCAGGTCAGAAGATTTTACGCCACTTTCATCAAAAAACTCCATATGCACGCCATCAGGGAAAACCCGGTTCCCGTTTTGCATCTCGTGCTGTACGGGAGCTCTTACAATAACCCGTAGAATAGCAGAGTCAGAATAATGGGTTTCTATATTTTCCATTATTAGCATGGGGCCTGAATAAGGTGTATAGGATGTTGCCTTGTCAGGTTTACAGCCTACAGCCGTAATCAGGCATAGGGCTGTGATAATGGGAAGTATAACTCTGAATATTTTATGCATTATCCGACTCTTCTTTTTCGGAACCACCGGTCGTTGATCAGGAATCCGGCAAAGACGTTAACATATCTTTCCCTTAATTCCGTATGTCCGGGGAAGTTCCTTTGCCCCACCACTACGGCCAGATTTAGTTTTGATAATGGCCTCAATGGGTTTACAGGATCTCTGCGGCCCAAAGGTAGTGTGGTTCCAAGGCTTAACGAAATATCTTGCAGGTCGGTTCCGCTTTCGGTTATATACCCAGTAGAGTAGGCTATACCTGCCCTGAATGCTTGCCTTCGTAAAGGCCCTCCTTCTTCCGTGGAACGGAATACTTCTCCTCCGACAGCCACCCTCATATGATTACTTAGGTTTTCAATACCGTTTACTGTTCTGAACATGCTCCAACCGGTATATCCAAAATCAGTACTGATATTCCATTTGTTAGGCTTTTCAAAGCCGACGCCGGCTTTGTATGAGGCGGGGAAATTTATGTTTTCCGTTCTTCTTTGAATTAGAGAGTCGCGTCCTATTCGCTCAAAAAGCCCAAGTAATTGCAAACTTTCATCCTCCTGAACTCTCATTATAGGAGAAAATTCATATGTAAGGCCCAAGTTCATAATGACAATATCATCTGCATTTGCCACACGGGGGTTTATAATGCCTCTATAGGAAAAGCCGGGTGTTAGCAAAATCCCACGATAATGGGTGGACTGTAGATTTCTTGCTTCATACATGGGCACCAGGTTGTCCGATACCACTACTACTGCAATAGGAAGGTTGTCCGATATTTCAGAAGATTCGTTACGCAGACGACCAAACAGATAGGATGTTTGTAAGCCGGCAGAGAAATTTCTTGAAATGGTATATGAATTGGATATGCTTGCCTGATAAAGTCCTCCATATCCACGACTTAGGGTGGTCAGACTTCCCGTGTCGGACATTATTTGTCCATATTGACTGTAACTTAGGTTACTGAAGGGGTTAAGGCTTATTGCACTTGTCCAGCGATTCCCAACAGGGAAAAGATAACTTAGTGAGTTGATAGAAATGCTATGGGTCGTGGCATTCAGTTCAGGGCTTAGATGTTGCCTGTTTTGGTTTACCATTGATGCTTCCCACCGGGTAAACCTGTCCCCACGGTCATGAATAAGACGGAATTTTGAGGTGGTATCCGTAATGGTATCTTTGCGAACAAGAACGCGTTGTGCAGATAGTAATGCCGGGTTTTGAAAATTTATATATTCATAGTTAGGGTTGGCAATTCCAACGCCTCCCATCCCAAGGTTACGTATGGGCATGTTCGGATAAAGCTCTCCTATACCTTGCTTG
>JBKBXU010000388.1:0-3530 GCA_046313675.1 Cytophagaceae bacterium | reverse complement strand
GGGATTGGTGCTAAAACTGCCCAACGGATTATTCTTGAATTAAAGGATAAAATGAGGAAAGATTTTTTGGGAACAGATGCTGTTCATATATCGGGAAATTCACACAATACATTAAGGAAAGAGGCGTTATCCGCACTGACAACTTTAGGGATTCCTAAAAATGCTGCAGAAAAAAGCATTGAAGGAATTCTTAAGAAAGAAGAAAATGTTTCTTTGGAACAATTAATTAAACTCGCGCTGAAAACGTCTTAATTTTTTCCGGTCTTGTTGAAGCTTAGTAAAAATAGTTTTTTATTTCTAGGTGTATCTTTATTTCTTATTGCTGTTTTCCTTCAAGGTAACACAGCAAGTAAGGAATTTGTTCCATCAGAGATAAACTTTACACCTTCTGATACCAGCAAAAAAGATCGGAGGCAAAGCCGGAGACCTGTCTATGAGGACAAGGATCGAGCCGGTGACCCATTTTCCAATGAATTACCTCAATCACCTCTGTTAGGCCCTCCCATACCAAATTACGGAATGGAAGTGGAATTGGATTCCACACTTGAAAAATTTACCATTCAGGAGAAGGTTGGCGATAGCGAATACCGACCAACATCTGAAATGTCTTTTGAAGAATATTCACGCTATAAAAATAAGCAGATTATGCAGGATTACTGGCGGGATAAAGCCAGTGGCGACAAGGCTGTAGAAGACAACACCATTGGTGAAGCCAGTTTGAAGCTTCCGGCTCCCGGTTTAGGCTCTATTTTCGGAAAAGACTTTGTAGAAATTAAACCCAACGGTTATGTTACACTTGACTTTGGTGGTAGATGGCAGCGTGTAGACAATCCCAGTATTCCGGTAAGGCAGCAAAGGATGGGAGGATTTGAGTTTGACCAAATGATTGGTATGAACGTAATCGGTACGATTGGTGATAAGTTGAAACTTACAGCAAACTGGGATACCAAGGCTCAGTTTGAATTTCAGAATAACCTGAAGCTGGAGTATACCGGTTATGAAGAAGATATTATTCAGAAGATCGAGGCTGGTAACGTATCAATGCCGATTAATAGTCAGTTGATATCCGGTTCTCAAAATCTGTTTGGTATAAAAACTCAGTTGCAATTCGGGAGGCTGACCGTTACTGCGGTAGCTTCCTCTCAAAGAGGTAAGGCGGAAGAGATACGGATTCAGGGAGGTTCTCAGGCACGTAACTTTGAAATTAGAGGTGATAACTACGAAGAGTTTAAGCATTTCTTCCTGGGGCATTTCTTCAGAAACAATTATGAACGTTCGCTGGAAAGTATGCCTGTGGTAACTTCCGGGGTTAAAATTAGCCGTCTTCAGGTATTTATTACCAACAGGGCTAATATTACTCAAGAGACGCAAAATATGGTTGCTTACCTTGACCTTGGTGAAGGTTTGCCACATAATCAAAATTTTCGAGAAGGTTCTCCGAGGCCTTTGACACCGGCCTCTAATGATGCCAATTCCCTATGGCGTCAGGTTAGGGAGTTTAGAACAGCAACCAGTATCAATGATAACCTGACCAGTGCTCCTCTGAACCTGGATAGAGGGGAAGATTTTGAAGTAATCAACAATGCACGGAGGCTTCAGCCCAACAAAGAATACTATTTTCATGAAGATTTAGGATACCTCTCTCTTAATACTCCTCTTCGTGCTGACGAGGTATTAGCTGTAGCTTACGAATATACATACAATGGAAAACGATACGTGGTTGGTCAACTTCAGGAAGATGTTCAGAGTGAGGTGAATGAGAGTAAGGAGAGTGGAGTGATTATTCTTAAAATGCTTAAACCTTCAACCATTAAACTTGATCTTCCTACCTGGGATCTTATGATGAAAAACGTGTATCAGTTAGGTGTGATGCAGTTGACCCGGGAAAACTTCCTGATGAGAATTATTTATAAGGATGATATTACCGGAGCAGACCGTCCTAGTATTCAGGAAGGACAAGCCAGCAGAGCTCCTTTGCTTCGTTTATTAGGACTAGACAAATTAGGCCCAAATAATGACCCTCCTTCCGATGGTAATTTTGATTACGTGGAAGGGGTTACGGTAGATTCACGTTTTGGCCGGATTATATTTCCGGTTCTGGAGCCATTCGGTTCAGGTTTAAAAGCGCATTTTGATACATTGAATGAATCGCACCTGGTAAATAAGTATATTTTTCAGGAGCTATATGAGATGACAAGACGAGATGCGGAGCAGTTGGCCAGTAAAAATAAGTATTTTCTTACCGGTCGTTATCAGTCTACCTCTTCCAGTGAAATAATGCTACCAGGAATTAACATTTCTCCGGGGTCGGTTATTGTTACTGCCGGAAGTTCTCCCCTTCAGGAAGGTGTCGATTATACTATTGACTATAGCATGGGGCGTCTAAAAATTATAAATGAAGGAGTATTGGCTTCCGGCAATGAGATAAAAGTCCGTTTTGAGAAAGCAGACCTTTTTAATTTCCGTCAGAAATACTTTATGGGTTCCCGCTTTGATTATCGGATAAGCAAGGATATAAACATTGGGGCTACTATTCTTCATCAAACAGAACGTCCGCAGATTTCCAGGGTGAGTATAGGTGATGAGCCTGCAGCGAACACCATTTGGGGCTTGGATATTAATTATGCAACAGAATCCCGCTTTCTAACTAAAGCCATTGATAAATTTCCTTTAATACAGACCAAGGCTCCTTCTACCGTTAATTTTTCAGGGGAATTTGCCCAGTTGGTTCCAGGGCATTCCCGGGCTTTAAACATCAACCAACAAGAAGGTGGTACCTCTTATATTGATGATTTTGAGGGTTCAGAGACGCCATTTGATTTAACCCGAATACCTATAAAGTGGCACTTAGGTTCTACGCCGAGTAGTTTCCCTGAAGCTAAAAACTCTGACTTAACCAATGCCTACCGTCGTGCACGACTTGCGTGGTACACCGTGGATAACGTGTTTTACAGAGGAGGAGGACAAGGGATGCCTGACCATATTACTACTGAGGATGTGAAAAATCACTTTGTAAGGTTAGTAAACCCACAGGAGGTGTTTCCTAATTTTGATCCCCATTTGGGTGCAATTAATGAAACTACCCTTGATTTGGCTTATTACCCTTCCGAGCGTGGTCCTTATAATTATAACCCAAACCTTAATAATCAAGGCCGGTTGCCCAACCCATCGGAGAATTTCGGTGCCATTACAAGGGCTATTTCCGGTGATATTGATTTTGATAATTCCAATGTTCAATACATAGAATTCTGGATGATGAGCCCCTACATCAACTCCAATCAAAACACGATCATTGAAGGAGAGCCTTTTGATCACAATAATAAAGGCCAACTTTACTTAAATCTTGGGAATGTTTCAGAGGATGTTTTAAAAGATCAACGGCATTCTTTTGAAAACGGATTGCCTAACGATGGGCCTAAAGAGGATGAAGTTGTAGTAACTGCTTGGGGACACGTTCCAAGAGCTCAATATCTGACCAATGCATTTGAAAACAGAGGCAGGGAAAGACTAGATATAGGTTTGGATGGACT
>JBKBXU010000387.1:0-3537 GCA_046313675.1 Cytophagaceae bacterium | reverse complement strand
TTGGTTTATTTGTAAATTTATCCCAATATGATTGGTTATGGATTCTTTTGGCAATATTTTCTGTTTGGGTAACGGAATCATTTAATACAGCCCTGGAAAAAATGGTTGACATGATTTCATTGGAGAAAAGTGAGTTGGCAAAAACCATTAAAGATGTATCGGCTGGAGCTGTACTTATTGCAGCACTATTTTCTTTGCTGGTGGGAATTTTAATATTCACTCCATATGTTGCAGAATTATTAAAATTTGGCTAATATTATTCTCTGAAAGGACAACAGCATCCGGTACCCTTTCAACTGCAAAGCCTGACACAAACTAACATTTTACTTAACCTGATAAAAAAACAAATGGCAGATTCATCAAATATTTCTTTAATCAGAACATTGCGCTATGTCGGAATTGCAGAGGGTATTTCCTATGTTGTTTTATTATTTATTGCCATGCCTATTAAATATTATGCAGGCATTCCGGAAGTAGTAAAATACACCGGCTGGGCTCATGGTGTTTTGTTTATAGGATTTGTAGCCCTTGTTGCTCAGGTAAAATACACATTGAACTGGTCATATCCATGGGCTATATGGGCTTTCATTGCATCCCTCCTGCCCTTTGGAACATTTATTCTTGACAGGCAATTGATTAAAAAGGAAAAAGCCTTATTATTACAGGAAAATAAAACCCTTGTAGTGTAATTATGAAGTTTCTAAAAGAGGACTATTTCAGGGAAACCAAAGGACATTTCAAATGCGAACGCTTTGAAATCTGGCTTGATAATGGTATTCTTTATAGCGCATACGCTCCTAATACATATTTAGATTTAGAAACAGCAAAAGAGGTAGTGCGTGAACGCCTTAAATTGTCCAATGGAATATTGAGACCAGTCTTTTCAAATATCACAAATATTGTAAAAATAGATAAAGAGGCGAGAACATTTTTCTCTCATGGAGATTCTATAAAATTAGTATCCGCTATCGCTATTTTAACGACTAACAAACTACAGGAAATTGCTGGAAATTTTTATATAAACTTTGACCGGCCTCCATTGCCAACCAAACTATTTATTTCTGAAAAAAAAGCCCTTGACTGGCTTGAAATATTTAAACATGTAAATTAAACTAGGCTGCTTAGTCTTTTCTTGTCACCTCTTTTTTAATATCCGCTACCATACCAGCTATATGTTCAAGGCTTATGCCGGCATCAGGTATTATAAAACTAATGTAAGCCTTTGCTTCCCATATCTCCATAATGTCATGCAAGGAAATCTCATAGGGCGGGTAAACAGGATTATCGGAAATTAGAGTTATGGAGCTGTTTTTATCCTTCCGGGCTCTTTTGTAGACAATTCCTTCCGTTTTGCTGACAAACACATATGTTTTGCCGTTTTTGACTTCAGCCGGATCAGGCAAATACCGGCCTACGATAAAAGACCCCGGCTGAACAGGCAACATGGAGTCTCCCGAAATTTCAAAGGCGCGAAAAGTCCCATTCCGCAAGGAAGGTAAACTTACAGTTGGAAGGTCACCCAGGTATTCTGGATCAGAAAAACCATTCAAATATCCAGCAGAAGCCTTCTGAGGAACAAGAAGGGTTTTTTCATTATTCTCCTTATCAACCACTACGGACAAAATCTTAAGGTTTTTAAGGGAGGAATTTACAGAATTTTGAGCCTGAGAAAGATTAAGTTTCACCAAGTCATCAATCGAAACATCAAAAAAAGAAGAACATTTCTCCAGAAGCACGAGCGTGGGAGTTGTCCTACCTGTCTCTATCTGGCCAATCAGGGGTCTTCCTATTCCCAGTTTTTCAGCAAACTGTTGCTGAGTCAGGCCGGATTGCATTCTTAAAAAGCGGATGTTATCGTTGAGCAACATTGTTAGTAAAATTAACATAAAAATAAACAATGTTACTAATTCCAACTACTACCTGTTACTTTTTTTGTGGCAGGTTTGAAAAATCAAAAAAAATATACTTAGATTTAACCTGAATTATGCATTAGGTTTCGTCGTGAGTGGCAAAAGAACAATAAATCAGCGCATTTGCGTAGCAAAGCATAGCAGCGCTATGGTTAAGACGCAAATACGAGTGAAACGGCTGATTTGAAGTTATTTTGCCACGTAATAGAAAGTCCTAATACATATTTCAGGTTTAAAATCGAAATAAAAAGCTTAGTATTTTGAAAAACACGGTAATACTCTATGCATTCGTAGCCGCCCTCGGTGGCTTTTTATTTGGTTTTGATACAGCGGTAATATCCGGTGCCGAGCAGGCCATTCAACGACTATGGCAACTTGACAGCCTTTTGCACGGCCTTGCCGTAGCGATAGCCTTGTATGGGACAGTAATAGGTGCCATGTTTTCCGGCCTTCCAGCCGATAAATTCGGCAGAAAAAACACACTCATTATCATTGCCCTACTATATTCCATATCCGCATTGGGCTCGGCTCTGGCACCTGAAGTCTATTCATTTATGTTTTTCCGCTTTATAGGCGGACTTGGTGTGGGCGCTTCTTCCGTGGTCGCTCCAATGTACATTTCTGAGATCTCACCGGCCAAATCCAGAGGAAAACTGGTTATGCTCTTCCAGTTAAACATTGTCATTGGAATTTTCCTTGCCTATATATCCAATTATTTACTGGAAGGTATTGGCGGCGTAAATGCCTGGCGTTGGATGATGGGAATGGAATCTATTCCTGCATTGATCTTCACGGGTATGACCTTCTTCATTACCGAAAGTCCACGCTGGCTTGTTCTGAAGAAAAATGACGAAAATGCTGCACGGAGTATTTTAAAGAAAATCAGTCCGGGCAAGGAAGACATTACACTATTCCAGATAAAAGAATCTGGCAAGGTTGACCAAAGCAGTAAAAAACTGTTTACTTCCCAGTATAAAATCCCCCTTATGCTGGCCTTTGTCTTTGCCTTCTTTAACCAGGTTTCGGGGATTAACGCCATCATCTATTATGCCCCGAGAATATTTGCAGAAACCGGCCTGGCATCCGAAGACTCCCTGCTTTCCACAGCAGGGGTTGGCTTATTCAACATGTTGTTTACAATTTTAGGTATGGTTCTGATTGACAGGGCAGGAAGAAAAGCATTGATGTACATAGGTTCTGTAGGTATGGCCCTTACCCTTGGGTTTGTTTCCTATGCCTTCTTTACAGACTCCTTCAGAGGCGTTCCTCCGTTTATATTTGCCTACATTGCCTTCTTTGCTATGTCACACGGAGCGGTAATCTGGGTATTCTTCTCTGAAATTTTTCCTAATGTTGTAAGGGCCGGCGGACAGGCTTTCGGAGGCCTAACCCATTGGATATTTGCCGCTATTATAGCTAACTTATTCCCCTATTCCATCGAAAAAGTGGGCGCAGCGCCCATCTTTGCATTCTTCTCAATCATGTTGGTTATACAATACTTTTTTGTCTGGAAGTTCATGCCCGAAACCAATGGTGTTTCTCTGGAAGAAATTGAAACGAAGCTTGGTATAGCGAACAGTAAAAAAGAAAAGGCAGGTTAAAATAATTATAGAATTAGGCGGCTAAA
>JBKBXU010000386.1:0-3558 GCA_046313675.1 Cytophagaceae bacterium | reverse complement strand
GTCAGGTTTGCCTGGGTGGATGGGTAGGTGGCCTGGATAAGTATTGTGATCAAAAGTATCAAGTGAAATTTACCATAGAGCCATCACGGAAACCTTACTTAAGGCATACCATAGAAGGCATTTCCTGGAACGGTCTTTTCGGTGCCAGGTTTCTTATTGATTTTACGCCTCCAAAACCTAAGGCTCCTGAAATAAAGGAAACCCCTATCTCGGGCTCAGGCTTTTCTGCCTCTGTCAGAGAAAATACTGTCTGCTCGGGAGAAGCCATTACCTTAAAGGCCACAGGAGGGTACAACGGCATAACCGGCTATATCTGGTATAGAAACGGTGTGGAAGTTGCACGTACAGGTAATTTTCATGGTCAATATATTTCCGATTATACGTTTACATCTTCAAATAACACGGTCATTGAACGTGTTGAAAACTATTCCATACGCGCTGTATACAATGATGAAATAAGCGGTGGAGTGAAAACGACCGATAATTCAGGGTCTATCCCAATATACATACATCCTCCCAGGCCGCAGCTTCTTACACCGATTTTATCTACAGAAATGAGTTGCCATAACAGCTTTGATAATGTGGTAACCCTTAACGCGCACAGTTCTGCCGGAATTAATAATTTCCGCTTTTCTATACGTACCGCCGCAGGTAGTCAGATTTTTAATGAAGTTGGCCCTGTAGGGATATTCAATGGCCAGGAGCATCGTATGCCTGGATTGGACCATGGGCTGGAATATCAGGCAGTGGTGGAAAACGAGGTTACTACCCACGATGGTGGTATAATTAATACCTGCCCCAACAAATTACGCAACTACGATACTTTTACCATACGCAATCCTGCTTCCCTTGTTATCAATGAGCTGGATGTGATTGAATATAACAACGGAGCACAAATTCAGTGTAAGGATTTTGCCAATGGCAGAATTAATGTTCTGGCTTCCGGTGGGACAGGGGCTTATACGTACTCTTCCAATAATTTTACGAGCGAGCAAAGTATTTCACGCTTTGAAATGCTCAGGCCGGATACGCTGTATACCTTTCATGTAAGGGATGTGAATGGCTGCAATACCTCTGCAGATATTACGCTCTCTGAGCCCGACAGCCTGAAAGCGGAGGCCATAGCAAGTGTTTACAATACCTATAATGTTCGCTGCAAAGATGGAAATGACGGCGTAATATCCTTCAACACTCCCCAAGGCGGGACTGCACCGTACAGGTTTTCCATTAATAGCGGCGCATCATATTCATCATTAAATTACTTCAACCACCTTCAAGCCGGTTTCTATACACTAACGGTTTTAGATACCAATAACTGTTTATTTACCGATACCATTCGTTTATCCGAACCACCGCTTTTGAGCCTGGATACAATCCTTGCAATACAGCCTGCGTGTTTTGGTGCGGGCAATGGAATGGTGGAGCTTGCTGCAGAGGGAGGTGTTTCGCATGAGCCATATCATTTTTATATAGACAATTACCCCCTGCCACACACAAAATCACCCGCCCATCCGACTTACTATAACGACAGCGTTCGTTTCACCGGGCTTCAAACCTATAACTATCGTTTTAAGGTGAGGGATGCCAATACCTGTGAGGCTGAAAGGATGATGTTTTTAAATCAGCCAGACAGCATACGAATCAGTTTTGATGCAAGAGGTGTTCGTTGTAACGGAGAAGAAAACGGAAGGCTTCTTCCTTTGGTTACCGGAGGTACAAAGCCATACAGGTTTACCTGGTCGGGAGAAGATGTTCACATACAAGCATCCTTGGCGGATACTTCCCTTCATGAGCTCAGGTCGGGTCAGTATAACCTGCTGATTACAGATGGACACAATTGTAACGCCCCTGCAACGGCCATAGTTGTAGAACCTCGTCCCTTATGGGCGGAAATGCATAAAGTGGTAAATGTGAGTTGTTTTGATGGTCGTGATGCTTCAATTTCTATAAATTCCGGCGGTGGATATGCCCCTCACTCTTTCAGTATCAACGGATCAGAATTTAAGGTTGAAAATAACACTTTTGAAGGCCTGGGGGCAGGGGTTTATACGGTTGTAGTCCGTGATGCTGGAGGTTGTGAAATAACAATCCCCGATATAGAAATTACCAGGCCTAATGCACTTAGTGCAAAAATAAACGTAAAGGATGTCTCTTGTTCGTATGGTAGCGATGGGATAATACATATACTTGCTTCAGGAGGAAATGGGCCTTACCAATATGCATATGACTGGTCAGGGGCATTTTCCACCAACAACAGTTTTTATAATTTACCTCCCGGCCGCCATTCGGTAAGAATAAAAGATGCCAAAAACTGTATTTTGGACGAGGAGGTGGTAGTTAAGTCTCCCGATCCTGTAAAACTTTCATTGCTGGAAAGTTATAAGTCCCACTGTGGTGATAGCTCCGGTTCTGCAATCGTAGCAGCCACAGGAGGCACTTCTCCTTATACCTACTCCTGGAAAACTCATAACGCCTCCGGCAACAGTATCGTTAATCTACCTATGGGTATTCATCCCATTATAGCCAGAGATGCTAAAAATTGCCTGGATACGCTATACGTAGGCATCAGCGATTTTGAAGGACCGGTGCCGGGTCTTATTGAGAAGGTTTCCCCTACCTGTTACAATGCTTCAAACGGCTCTCTTGTAATAGAAGCAGATGGAGGAAACGATGGATTGACTTTTCAGTGGTATGGTTTTGAAAACCAAAACAGCGCTCAACTGGAGGGTTTGTCGGCCGGAAATTATTTGGTAACCATTACCAATGTGTCCGGATGTGGAACCGTGGCCACCATACCGCTAGAAGCACCGGAGAAACATGAGGTAGTAATAAATTCAGTTAGCCCTTCCTTATGTTACGATCAATGTGAGGGCAGGATAAGCGTTTACGGCTCTGGAGGTACGGAGCCATATGTCTTCACCTGGGACGATCCGGCATCTCAAACCGGTGCCATTGCACAAGGCTTGTGTGAAGGTAACTATACGATAAACCTGGTGGATGCTAAGGGGTGCACAGATACAAAGAACGTTAGTTTAATTAACCCTGTAGCAATAGAAATAGCAATACCGGATGTCCTAAACCTCTGCAAAGGCCAGTCGCGCACATTGGATGCCGGAAATCCGGGAGCTGAATATGTATGGAAAAACAGCCATGGTTTTATAAGTAGTACCAGGTTTGTACACATAAGTGAGCCGGGAACTTACCACCTGACCATAAGAAATGAAAACAATTGTGTAGCGGAAAAAGCCTTCACTGTTGAGGTGGTGGAAAACCTCCTGGAAGCAAATTTCCTTGTGCAGGGAAGAAATGCACGAACCGACACCATTGTTTTTGTGGACGTTTCATTCCCCAAGCCTGAGAAAATTGAATGGGTGTTTACAGATAACGTTACATTACTGCAAAATTCGGATGGAAACGCACTGGTTATATATCCTACTGCCGGGAATTACCAGGTAAAAATGAGGGCTTACCTCGGGGCCTGTGTAGATGAAGTAAGCAAAGAAATTAACATTGTCAATCCGGAAGAATCAGAGGCGCGTTTGGATATGAATACAGAGG
>JBKBXU010000385.1:0-3563 GCA_046313675.1 Cytophagaceae bacterium | reverse complement strand
TGCTGCTGTTAAATATACTGCAGGAAAAAATCCATACGGTTATTCTGGTTTAGGAGATGTATCTGTTTTCTTTTTTTTCGGTCTTACGGGGGTTCTAGGTTCTTTTTATTTGTATACACAACAAATTAGCATTATAGGAATCTTACCGGCTCTTAGCATAGGTTTTTTTTCAACAGGAGTTTTAAATGTCAACAATATGCGGGATATTGATTCTGATGCACCGGCAGGTAAACTGACTATACCGGTTAAAATTGGTTTTAAACATGCAAAATACTATCATTTGTTTCTTGTAGTTGGTGGCTTACTTTCAATTTTGATTTACTCATTATTGACTTTTAATTCTTTATGGCAATACCTGCATTTGCTGAGTTTCCCTTTATTTATCTATCATCTTATAAAAGTATTTTCTGTTAAAGAAAAAAAATGTTTGGATCCATTTTTAAAGCAACTTGCAATCGCTACTTTTATTATGGTGCTGTTATTTGGATTGGGTATTTCTTCTTTGTTTCAGAGGTTTATTAATTAGTTAAATTTTATTTAATTTTCAGGAATGATAGAAAGGAAAAGTGTTCAGGAAAGAGTTACAGTTATTACAGGAGGAGCTCGTGGTATAGGTCGTAGTACGGTTGATGTTTTCTTAAAATCCGGATCTAAAGTGGTGATATGGGACATAGATGGAGAACACGGGAAAGAAGTGCTGCGCGAATTAAATGATGAAAATGTATCGTTTTATCAGGTAGATACTACAAAATTTCCAGCAGTCGAGAAGGTCGCTGAAGAAGTATATTCATTGTATGGTCGGATTGATATTTTAATTAATAATGCAGGGATTACACGGGACGCAACTTTGTTAGAAATGACAGTAGAACAATGGCAGCAGGTTATAGATGTTAATCTGACTGGCGTATTTAATTGTACCAAGGCTGTGGCACCCTACATGGTGGAAAATAAATACGGACGTATTATTAATACCTCCTCTCTGGTGGGGATTTACGGAAATTTTGGACAGACAAATTATGCGGCAACAAAATCAGGTGTAGTAGGCATAACTAAAGTATGGGCCAGGGAGCTTAGTAAATATGGAATAACAGTTAATGCTGTGGCTCCGGGATTTATTGAAACAACAACACTTAATACCATTCCCGAGAAAGTACTTAGATCAATAAAAGAGAAAATTCCTGTGGGACGTCTCGGGTCACCGGAAGATATTGCGCATGCTTACTTGTTTCTGGCATCAGATCATTCTTCCTATATTACAGGGTCTGTGCTAAGTGTTGATGGAGGATATATATCATAAATGCGCCTAAGGGCACTTTCTGTGTCTTCTTAAATCTTTCAAATACTTAGTGATATTTCTTAAATCTTGTTTAGAAATCTCATCAGATTTAAATGAAGGCATTACTCCTAATCCATGTCTTACCTGAAATCGTTTTACAAAACCGGGGGAGGGGTTATTATTAATTGCAGGCCCTAAACCAGCTTCTCCATATGGGTGGCATTTATGGCAATGAGCCATAAAAAGTCTTCTTCCCTGAAGAACTTCTTCAGATGTTATGGCCATAGGACCTTTAATTGGTTCGCTTCTTCTGGATGAGCAGGCACAAAGAAGGATCATAGTTAAAGCTAAAGCTGCCCTTATTGTTTTCTTGATATTCTCCATATAACGCCTGTTTCTTTTTGAGGCTTGGGCCCATCTTTTGTTATAGGTACTATTCCAAAGTCCACGATATACATGCATGTTCCATTTTGATCAAACAGTATGTCGTTGGGGCGTTCCAAACCACCATGTTTCTGCCATGATGCGGGGCCATTCCTTCTACCTTTATTTACAGCAAAATCGTATATCAACCCTGTAGCAGGGTCAACACGGATTACTTTAAAACCAACGGGAGACATTACCTTACCTACTACAGGCGCCATATCACCAAATTGAGCTATGAAGGCTTGGTTTTCAAAGCCAAATTCAGGATTTATGGAAAAGTCAAATCCATTGGACGATGAATGCACATCCAATATTGCAGCAGGTTGTGGGACAACGTTTGGCAATTCCGCAATTAGTGGTGCCGGAACGGGCTTTCCCGGGGCTTTGAATTCCACATCTGCCATTGATTTTCCGGCAGAATAATCAGGATATCCATACCAATAGCCCTCTAAAATTTCCCAAAGGACATCGCCTGCCCCCCAAACAGGCCGGCTTCCTCTATTGTCGTAGGCATTTTCTGTTATAAATAAGCGTCCATCGCCTGTAAATGCTAAGCCATATGGATTTCTTAAGCCCCATGCTACCAATTCCATCTCGCCTCCTTCCAGAGGAATTCTGAAAACAGCTCCAGTACATGGAATGGCTCCTCGAATTATTTGTCCCGGCTCGGTAGGTGTGCCAAATGGCGAAAATGCACCTGTATTTACCCTGGCATCAGCCTCTGCAGACAGGTAATGGGGTGTTTCAAAATTATGTCCGTTTAGTTTAATATCTGCACATGGGATTTCGTGAAAATGAGGTTGTCTGTTGAGCCATCCAAAGTCCATATTGTCTTCCCCCACAATTCCTGAGTTGGTTGCAGATCCCTGACTGAAATAAATATATCCATTGCGGATAACAGGGCCATTTGTATGGTGGTCACCTACACTGGGTAGTCCGGAGATTAAGGTGTCTACCATGCCTTCATAGCTGACTTTTAATATTCTTCCCCCTTCAAGTTGACCTCCTTCTGCGATGTAAAAATGTCCATTATAATAATCAACTCCATTCCAGGGGCCATTATTACCTCCTATAGCTATAACCGTTTGCATTCCACCCGGATCCAGTCTGATCAGGCGTGGTTCTGTCCATACCTCTCCATAGGCATATCCGGATTCTACTATATACAACAAACCTTGTTCATCCTGAGTAATTCCGGTAGGGAAGGTTAATCCTGTGGCCAAGATGTCTATTTCATAGCCTTCCGGCAAAGCAATATCAGCAGGGTTTACTGCTCGTTCTTCTGAGATGTCTGTTTGGCCTCCTCCATTTGATGATCGGATTCTATAGCAGGAGGACGCCAATAAAATTAGAATCAATAATAAGGAAATCAGCCTCGTCATTTCTTTGTTATTTAATGAATTTACAACAGGTTATTGCTTTATTTGTTTATTTTGTGATGCTTTAAAACACTTAGATATGGATAAATTATTAAAGGACAGGGTGGCGGTTGTTTGTGGGAGTACAGCCGGAATCGGAAAGGCAATAGCCTTTGATTTTGCCAGGCTGGGAGCCCGGGTTATTGTCTTGGCTCGCAATGAAGAAAAGCTTAGGAATGTTATTAAAGAGCTAAAATCCTTTTCTGAAGAAGAACATGATTTTCTGCAAGTAGACTTCAGTGATACTCAGATTTTCGAAAATAGGATAAAACAATTTTTTAATCAAATTCCAAAAGTTGACATACTTGTTAATAACACAGGTGGACCTCCGGCAGGAACTGCATTTGAAGCAGATGTATCGGAATTTACTTCTGCCTTTAATAATCATCTTGTTTGTAATCATTATTTAATGCAGACCCTCGTTCCAGGAATGCGGAAGAACG
>JBKBXU010000384.1:0-3596 GCA_046313675.1 Cytophagaceae bacterium | reverse complement strand
ACCAATATCCTGTAAATCATTAACTCAATAACCCAATCATTTAATAGCCTAATAACCATCAACTCAACTTACCATCCCACCCTGATTCCAACACTATGTTGCATTACAGCACTGGTACGGGCTGCGAGCTCAGGAATAAAGGTAAAATTCAAAGAAGGCCTGGCTTCATAATATACGTGCAGAAGCTTCCAGAATTCCCGTGTTTTTCCTAAACGAACATCTATTCCTAAAGGAACGTAAGCAGAAGCTCCCCAAAGGGTGCTTGTCCTATGATTTTCGTGTACACCTTCTCCATCATGATAGTGCCTGAAAAATACCATTCTTCCGCCACCTCCTTCATTTGTTAATTGGGAAGTCTCGAAATAATCGATTTCTGCATTTGCCACAATGGATGCTCCTCCTGTAAAACCCAATCCTCCAAATAAGGTAACACGGTTTTCAGGATTTGTACTAAAAAGCATGGAAGCGTCAAGGTGTATTTGTTCGGAAATAAGTCTCATTTGCAATGAACTGTTTACAACTGAATCAATAGGGTATATCTGACCGGTATTTTCGGATACTAAGTTGTCAACATGAAACCGGTCCTGCCTTCGATAGCTTGAATATAAGGATGTACCTGAGAAATATTTTAAGCCCAATCTTAAGCGGGGATTGGATCTATAAGCATCTCCATTTTTATCTCTAAACTGAAACCCAAGTAACATGGAAAAAGCTCCGGTACTTGAATAATAATGTCCCCAGGAGCTATGGTATCCATCATAGTCTCTTTGCAGCAAAGATGACTGAGGCAAAATTCGTTGGAAATCTCCTATGTTTGCTGCATGATTTCGGTCACCATGAGCTCCAACCTGAAGATAAACATCACTTATTTTAATGCGCTTTGCGTTTGAAGGCTCATCCTGAGCCATAGAAGATTGATGCATTAGCAAAAGGCCGGCAAAAAGAATTATTGTTTTTTTCATAAAAAAAGTGCTTAGTTAAAAATGATCTACCTAAAAACCTCCGAACGGGTGAGTTTGAAGTTTATTGTTGTAAAAATTACTGTATTTGCTTCATCTGCTCGTGCATACGGTTGCGGAAATAGAAGTACATCAGGAGGTACAAAGGCATGCCTAAAAAAAGATAAAGAAATGAACCGTCTGCTTTGTGAGGTTTTTTAATGATTTTATAAAAATTCCCCTGGAGGATAAAAGACCTGATTAAAAATATCGCATACAGAGTCAGAAGAACCAAATTCGTTAACAGGATAAGCTCCGGAATGTATACCCCTTTGCTAATAAAAGGGGTGGTTAAATTGGTGATTATGAGGATTATATATATTAAAAATGCAATTTTTGAATTTAGTTCAAAAAAATCATATGTTTTTTTTGCAAGCTTATAAATGCGATTTTCATAGTTTCCTGTAAATTTAAGAAAATCCTTGCTTATGCCCCTTTCTTCAAGAGTGGCAATGGCCAGTTTCCTCAGATCTTCATCATATCCATATTGAATATGATTCTTTACAGCGTCAATTAATTTTTCATTAGAAAGACTTTTCAGTTTTCCAGATTTATCTTCCATCCTTTTACTTTATAAAAAATGCAATATGGAAGATAGAAAAAAAAAGGAAAAAACAAAAATACAGTAGATGCGAAATCCTAAATCACCTTTTTAAAGCTTTTATTGTGACCCTATCATTTCTTTGGTGGGAACTAAGGTCATATTCCAGGTAATCAAAATCAATAATTCCTTCAAGCGTACCACTGTTATCGCTCCGGAAGAGTGAAATCAAGCCTCCCCCGGCATTGCTTACATGAACATCCGAAACGGTGGCAACTTCATTAAAAATCAATGAGATATCCACCAGATTTTCTGTAATACGATCAATTTGGACGATGTAATCCGGCTCAGAGAAAAAGACTTCTTCCCCATTAGAATTTATAATTGATGTGACTTGATAAACTCCTTCGCTGGCTCGTCCTAAATCCGGATGAGGATCTTCATGCTTGACACAGGAAACCAAGGCTATGTTGAGAAGTAAAACAGCTAAATGTATTAAAGGTTTTGTTGACATAAAATTCAATACGAAGATCAACTAATCACGGTTATTTGGGAGAGTTATTGTTTTTCCATGACTGTATTTTTAAAATAAACCCTGAACGCAGAACCTTTGCCTGGTTCACTGTCAAGTTCTATTCTTCCTCCGGCATTATCAACAATTCTTCTGACTATATATAATCCGACGCCACTGCCATCTACATGCGCATGCAATCGTTTGAACATTTCAAAAACTTTATGTTTGTTTTCAGGGGTGATTCCGAGGCCATTATCCTGAACTTTCAAAATCTGGTATTCTTTATTGGAACTCATGGATATGGAGACTTCAGGTTTTCGTTCGGGACACCTGTATTTAATGGCATTGCTGATGAGGTTAAAAATGACACTTCGGAAGTTCTTTCTTGAAAAGTGTACACAAAGGCCTGCTTTCAGGTCTAATCTGATTTCAGCCTTTGATTCCTTTATTTCTTTGCGGAGATTTTCCAGAACCTCTTTAATAATTTCTCCTACATCAACTATGTCATTGCTTTCTTCAGAGCTTTTTTGAGCTTTACTAATGTCAGTCAGATCCTGAATGGTGTGTTGGAATTTTTTTATTGAAGAATTGATCATTGCTAAGATCTGATTAAAATCTTCCGACTGAAAGTCTTCCGAAATTACATCATTAAGTGAATTTACGAGTCCTTCTATGTTTGAAATAGGTGCTTTAAGGTCGTGTGAGGCGGTATAAATGAAATTGTCAAGATCGTTATTTATTCGTGTTAACTCTTTATTGTTAGCAAGTATGGTTTCCTTGAATTGCTTTTCTTCTGTTACATCTCTTACTTCTACAAGGGTAGCTATGGGAACACCTTTTTCAAATATTGGACTTGCAGAACAGGAAACATAGATTTTGCTCCCGTCTTTGCGGAAGAACACATCTTCATGCGCTTTAATGTCGAAATTCTCAGGTAAGGCCCTGTCTATAGGACATTCCTCCATTGGATATTCTGACCCATCCGGTCTGTGATGGTGAATCATATAATGCAGGGGTTTACTGCTGATTTCATCAACAGTAAACCCAAATAACTTTTCTGCTGCAGGATTTAAAAATGTGCAATATCCATATTTATTCATCATTAATAAGGCTGAAGTTGCATTTTCAGTAATTGTTTTATTTAGTTTGCTTTGGTAAATAAGCTGCTCTGTATTTTTCTTTTCCTGAGTAATATCTCTCTGAAGACACACATAGACCGTTTCGTCTTCTAATTTTAAGGCTGTTATATTGCAGTATGAAGTAAAGCGGGTTCCGTCTTTTTTTATGTTTTCCCATTCTCCGTTCCAGGAACCCTTGGTTTGCAGTTCATGCATAACCACATTAATTTTTATAAAGTTTTCTTCCGATGTGGCGAAGTTTAATATGGAAATATGCTTTCCTAATAATTCTCCAGGCTCGTAGCCAAACATCCGATCTTCTGATGTATTGGTATAAAGGATTATCCCATCGGTATTACTTACGCTGACTCCGTCTCCCATTCTTTCCAAAACCATCGCCTGCATTTTGAAAGAGTTTTCCCTTT
>JBKBXU010000383.1:0-3600 GCA_046313675.1 Cytophagaceae bacterium | reverse complement strand
AAAAAGGAAGGTTTCCGGCCCCATATAAGGCTCCTACCAAACCACCTAAATACCGATCCAGTAGAACACCTTCCATACCACCTTCCAATTCAGTAGCATTCTCAAAACGATGGGTAAAAACAGCAACCGACGTTTGAAAAAAAGAAGTCTGACTTAACACAGCAATTAATATTAACACCCCCATACCCGTGGCCAACATTCTTCCCATATGTTTAGCATTGCCCCAAATAGAAAGAAATGCAAAAATTGAGATTACCCCTACCTGAAAAAGCAATGAGCGACTAATTGATAATGGTATAGCGGTTAATAAACTAGCACTAGCAGCTAACAAAATAAATCTATTAATGTAACTTGGATTTAACCAGAAATAAAAAACCAAACAAGCTACCATGCCAAAAAACAAACTTACTCCGTTTGTAAAAGAAAAAGTCCCGGGAGGACGAAAATAACCCAAAGCTCCACTAAAACCAGCACTGCCTTCGCCTCCAATTCCCCTGTTTACCCATGCTTCCTGTGGGCTATAAAACTGAAGTGCAATTAAAAATGCCATTGGGATAGCCACTATTAACAAAGTCCGACCCATTTTCAAGACATCTGCTTTGTCAAACACTTTACCAATTACAAAAATTACAGGAAAATGAATTAATAATATTCTCGCTCCAAATAAAGCAACAGGAAAACTGCCATGACCAAACAAGAGAGCCGTATGCAATCCGACTAATCCTATTAGAACCATTCCAATCAGGTATGGGCTAGCAAGAAGAATTCTTTTATGCCATGCGGATAAAATTAAAAATATGGCAACAGGATCTCGAACTACTAAGAGAGGAGTTGCTAACCCGGGTAAAAACCATTTCCTCAACGCTCCTTCAAAAATCAATAACCAAAAATAAATCCAAATACCTTGCTTTAGCAACTTATTAGAGTCATAAAATCCTGAAAGTGGTAATTCTGTCAAATTATCAGAACATTCCTTTTTACCAAAGATTATTTCCCCCATTGAATTTATAATATGTCTAATAAATGCAAAATAAATAATTTAATATCATAGAACGTAAATTAAGACTAATTATGTATGGATAAGGCTCGAACTAATTCAGATCCGTAGACTTCCCAAGGACGATTATCAGCTGTTTCCATGGCAGCACATCCTACTTCTGCTATAATTTCCGGCCTGGCAAGAAGGCTTTCAATACTATTTTGTAAAGCTATAGTAGAACCAGCTTCAATTAACCATCCATTCTCACCATGCCTGATCAAATCAGGGCCAGCTGTACGTTCGGTTGTTATTACAGGAGTCCCTTGAGACATTGCTTCAGTGATTACCAAGCCAAACCCTTCAAAAAGTGACGGAAATACAAGAACATCATGTCCACGCATAAGCTTAAGAATCTCACTATGAGGCAAACTTGGAATCCATTTATGCTTTACAAGAGCAGATTTCAAAGCGGCACAGTCCATATTACCTTTCCCAACCACCGTAAGTTCAACAGCTTTCCCAATGGCATCAACTGCTGCAAACAAATCGGCAATACCTTTCCTCTGCGAAAGCCCCCCTACAAACAAAAGTTTTAAAGGGCGACTTTTATTTAAGCTTGAATAATCTTTTTGTATCCCTATCGGAGGAAAGCCATATGGAATAACTTCTATGGGCACCAATTGACCAGGAAAATCCGTTAATGTCTCTGCTGTGAAACTACTCGCTACAAAAATTCGATCAGCAAGCTCTAATTCTTCGTCTTTCCGCAATAGTTTTTGTTCCGAATCTTTAAAGCCTGTTAAGGTTGAAGACCATTCCGGCCAACGTTCCTTTTCGTTCTCCAATAACTTTCGTGCAGTCCTCCAATAACCAATTGGGAGATCATAATAGCATTGAATCTTTAATTGCTTTGCAGCACGAAAAGTGGCTAATGCCCCGTCTTCATAGGCATAAACAGCATTAACTTTATTCCCCTTTTCCTTTTTAAGATAATTAGCAACTTTTGAATCTATGCCATGATAAACAGCATCTACACAAAAAACACCCGATTCATGCTTTATCAAGTTTTTAAATCCTAACCTGGATGCAAACAATCTTCCTATCTCCAGCCATGGCCATACCTTAATAACAGGCTTTAATGATATATCAAAACGTCGCCGATGAATTTCTTTAAATGGCCCTAAGGCACCCAACTTAAACAGTAGGTCTCCGGGAAAAGATGCTATACTTGTATAAAACTTATATAAAAGATTCGACTTCCTAAGTCCGCCAGCAGCAGCCTTTACATTAGCATTACCCGTGGGATGTGATAAAATAATTCTCATTTAGCCAGGGAGTTTTCTATAACATTTAAATATTTTAAGGCTACAACATCCGGGCTGTGATTTGCGAGATGTTCATCCGAAGCCATTCGATACTTTTTTTCTAATTCAGAATTACCCAATATCTCTTTTGTTTTTTCTACAAGGTCTTTCAAATCTCCTCTTTTAAAAACTACACCTGCTTTACCTACAGCATCAGGTAAACCACCTCCATCAGACACAATGGGTAAACAACCACAAGCCATACCCTCTAAAGCAACATTTCCAAATGGCTCTTCCCAAACCGAAGGAACTAACAAAAACTTATGCTTATTCAAAGTATTAACTAAAGAATCTCCACTTAGATTACCGGTAAATTTAATATACTCTTCCAATTTCAAATTAACCACCAGTTGATTCAGTTTTTCAAAATCAGGGCCATCACCAATAATAGTCAGAGTCGGCTTAGATAATTGAATTTGAGGGTCAGCCAATAAAATGGACATAGCTTTAATGGCTAAATCTGCCCCTTTATCAGACACCAACCTGCCTAAGAATACAAAGTTGATTTCTTTTCTAATGCCTTGTAAGTTTTTAAATAATTTATTTCTATAAGGGTTTCCTATGACTATTGCTTTTTGAAAGGTTTGTTTTTGTACAGATTTACTAATTGCAATAACCCCACATGCTCTCTTTAACCACCATAGTTTAAATTTATCCTGCCTCCCCAAAATTCCGCTACTTCTCCTTATCCAGGTCCGCACAGCCACTACAATAGGTTTTCTTATTAATAAGGAGGGCCAGGAAAGTCTAAGGCTTGGATTATTTTCAAAAATAATATCAGCCCAAATGTGAGCTTTCACTAACTTTATTAAAGAAGGATTTCTTATAACAGTAAATGGAAATTCTTTTCCTGAGACATCCTCAGTCCATGTTATAAGCTTCACATCATGTTTATTTTTTACAAATTCATGAGCTAAAACCTCAGAATTAACTTCTATTCCTCCAACATGCGGATAAAATTGATGTGAAATGAATAAAATTTTCATATTAATTAGAACTTTCTACACTCTTGATGTAATCGTCCAGTACTACGTAATTCTTTTTAGCAAGCTCTTTGATCTTATCAAGATGGACTTTACTCAAATTCCAGGCTTTTTCTTCACCTCTCTTTAACTGATGCATCCAATCATCAATGCAATCCATGTTATTTTCCAGCATCTCCTGATATTCTCCTCTTCCTATCTCACTATAGAATCGTTTGGTTTTTTCATGAAAAGAAAATCCAAAAACAGGTACTCCAAATGCAACACTTACAAT
>JBKBXU010000382.1:0-3657 GCA_046313675.1 Cytophagaceae bacterium | reverse complement strand
AAGGGTATCAAAATATTCATAATATTGCTCATAAAGCGATAGTAATGAATAAGTAGAAATCCCTGAATTAACAATGTACTTGCCATAATCTCCGGCATCATACCAACCACCCGGAGAAGAAATCTTACTTCCTGCAGGCCTGGAAGAAGACGCAGCCGTTGAATGAACAGTCACCTGATTATCAGGATGTCCTGCAGGGCGAGCATAGATTCCTGCATAAGCCGCCTCTATAGGCATGGAAGCTCTCTGATAATAATAAGACTTTAATCCACCTTTAAGTACTTCTTTATGAACCAAATCCTTAATCTCAAATTCATAAGAAGAGCCTATTCCATCCACAAATAATTTATATTTACCCGGGGTCTCAAAATCAGAAAAATCTGCTTGTCTGACATCTTCGCCTGAGGCATCCCAATAGGTTTGCGGACCCAACTGTCCGGTGTATACAACTTCATCCTCATTCTCAACGTTCAAAACCTGAAACTCTGTTGCTTCTCCAGGCCATGCAACTATTCCAACCTTTGGCTTTTCAGGATAAAATCCAATTTGATTAATTCGAATTCCCGGCACTGGAGGAGGAGGTACCATTTCACTTCCAATTTTTAGACTATCAAAAAAAACAGTCCCGGTAAATGAGTTATCCCCTCCACCTGGATTGAAAAAAACAACAATAGCTCTTATAGCGCTTTGATTCACATTGGCAACACTTGGATCTGTTTGCCTAAACAAGCCTTCAAAATTAAAAAAGTAATCTCTATAAACCCCATCTCCCACAATATTATAGAATAAAGGAACCCCATTTGTGGTGCGGTTACCTGTGTCTTCAAAATCAATTCTTACCCTTAAAGGGGTTTCGCTTTTAATCTTTATGCCAAGATAGGGATGGTCTTTTAGATCCAATGTGTTAAAATTATACTTAAATATCTGCCAGTTGGAGCCGGCATTGGTAGCATTAATCCTCAATTGATCCTCTTCAATAGATAGACCATAAACAGAAGCATCGCTCACAGACCAACCAGGCAGGCCATTTTCAAAATTATTTACCAGCCCTGTATCCTGGGAAAATGAATTTAAAACAAATGAAAGGGAAAAGAATACCAAGAAAATATATTTCATAGAAGCTTTTTGTATTTTTTACACCAACAAATATAAAATTAAGGAAGATAATATAAAATTATCTTCCTTAATTTCCTTTATAGTTTAATGATTTTAACAATTTGTACTTTGTCCTCATAGTTTAGTTGAACAAAGAACATGCCAATTGTCAAGTCATCTCCCAATCTTATTTCTTCATTGGTATAAAAACTGGAATACGTATTTATAATCACGCCTTTGGCATCCATTACGCTAACAGTAACTTCAGACCTGTGAACCGAGTTTATTCTGATCGTTGTATGTTCAATAAATGGATTAGGATATACGTCATAGCTGTCTGCAACGAGACCATCTGCTACACTTGTCGCATTTGGCGTGCTGATAAACAATTCCATGTAAGCATTTCCCAAAGGATTAGATTCTGTTACAGAAATCTCACCATAAACTTCCCCGTGAATTACAATGGTCACCTGATGTCCTCCATTCTGGAAATCATCAATAAAGCTGGCACCTTCAGGCAGAACCCAATGATACATTGATCCATTATTAAATGGAACAGAATAGGTATATGTATTATTCGTTTCAACCTCAGCAGGGCCACTAATACCGGTAACCACAGGAGCTGAGTTTATAAGAATTGGTATAGAACTGCTTGATGAGCCAAAATTATTCGATGTTGTTACAGTAAGATTTCCAGATACTTCTTCGGCAAATACAACCGTTATCGAATTTGTACCCTGGCCAGAAACTATTGTAGCACCTTCAGGCAAATCCCAATTATATGTAACCCCATCTTCATAAGGAATACTATAGGTATATTCAGGACCTGAAGTAACAACATCCTCCCCTGTAATTGTATAATTAACAGGAGGATTACCAACGTTTACAGAACCAGCTGCAGAAGAACTTCCATAAGGGTTAGTCGCAACAACAGAGACATCGCCACTTGAACCATCTGTAAATCTGACAACAACACTATTTGTACCCTGGCCACTAACAATAGTTGCCCCGGCAGGAACACTCCATTCATATGAAACCCCATCCTCAAATGGTACACTGTATGTATAATCCTGACCCGGCTGAACATATTCAGGACCATTAACAGTGGATCCAATAGCAGGAGTATTGCCTATGTTGACAGGTTTGCTTGAATTGGTAATGCCATAATTATTAGTAGCAATTAAATTAATATTACCGCCGGAGCCGGAATCAAACCTAACACTGATTGAATTTGTTCCCTGGCCACTCACAATAATTGCACCAGCAGGAACCGACCAATCGAACTGCACTCCCACTCCATTTGGAACGGTATAAGTATAAGTTTCCCCCAACTCAACATTAGATGGTCCTGATATTTCAGAACTCACAGGCGGATATCCTACGCTTACGGATGTAGATGCATTAGACGTTCCATATGCATTAGTTGCAGCAACCGACACTGCGCCGCTTGATCCTTCACTAAACTGTACCACTATAGAATTTGTACCTTGCCCACTGATAATATTTGCACCGGCAGGAACATCCCAGCTATATGTTGCACCATCCACATACGGAACATTGTACGTATAGGATTGGCCCGGCTGCACATATTCTGGGCCACTAACTATGGTACCAATGGCAGGAGCTCCGCCTATACTAATTATTTTATCTACATTGGTTGTACCGTAGTCATTAGACGCTGCCAAACCTATGCTTCCACCTGAACCCGAATCCATTCTTACGGTGAGTGAATTTGTGCCTTGTCCGCTTACTATGGTAACTCCCGTAGGTACTGACCAGACATAAGAAACATTAGATTCAAAAGGAACTGTATAAGTATAAGATTCTCCAAGAATAACATTAGCAGGTCCATTAATCTCAGTTACTACAGGTTGAGACCCTACATTAATTACAACATTATCTGAGCTCGATCCACAAGAATTTGAAACCGTCCACATAAATGTGTTAACACCATTTGCCAGTCCTGATACGGATGTAGAAGGGTTAGATGGGTCATTTATATTCCCACTACCGTTAACCCTGGTCCAGGTTCCGGTTCCATAGGTTGAAAGGCCTGCCAGTGTAGTAGTGGTTGTGCTGATATATTGATCAGGCCCAGCGTCAGCCATCGCAGGTGATGTAATTGAGATAGCTCTGTTTCTTACCATACTTTCACCACAGGTATTCACCGCACGTACTGAGATATCCCCTCCGGAAGTGCCAAAGTTTACTGTGATACTGTTACTATTGTTGCCAGAAGCAATTGTTGCACCTGCAGGAAGTGTCCAGGTATAACTTGTGGCGCCTGCAACAGTAGGAACACTGTAAGCAACTCCTGTAGCCCCGGAACAAACTGTGCCGTTACCCGTGATGGTACCCGGCTGAGCAGGCGATCCGGAGACAGTAACAATCAGGCTGTTAGGGGATCCGTTGCCACATGAACTTTCAGGGGTAACAGAAATAGTTCCGCTGTTTGTACCAAAGGCGACTGTAATAGTACGAGTACCTGCTCCGGCTGTAATGGTAGCTCCGGCTGGTAAGGTCCAGTTATAAGTACTGGTACCGGCAACTTCAGCAATGCTG
>JBKBXU010000381.1:0-3704 GCA_046313675.1 Cytophagaceae bacterium | reverse complement strand
CCAATCATCGTCCAAGAATCGCACTACTATCCATTCGGTAGCGAACTCACAGGTTTGGCATATAATTATAATAACCATACAAACCGTGAGAAATTCAACGGCAAGGAGTTTCAGGATGAGCTCAACTTGGGTTGGTATGACTATGGGGCTAGGATGTTTGATCCTTTACTGGGAAGATGGGGAGTTGTGGATCCCATGGCGGATTCCTATCAGTCATTCAGTCCATACAATTATGCGCTGAATAACCCAATTAAATTCATCGACCCTAACGGTATGTGGGTCGAAGAAACTGATGCAGGTCAAGGAGCCTTCGACCCTGATCTGACAGGGGTAGATCAAGATGACAAGAAAATATATGAAAATAGATTCGAGCTTGATGAAATAACTGTTACAGCTCCAAGATTCTTTGAAGGAGTATTAGGTAGAGCATCAAATAAATGGATTGCAGAGGGGAGGAATTATTCCACTTACGGTATAAAAGGGAGAGAGGGGCTTGGTGGAGATACTGAGTGGTGGCGAGACACAAAGCATGCTATTGGGTATGGCTATAGTCTCATCAATAATACGATGTTGGCGACCTTCCAAGCAGCAGAAATGGGGGCTGAGTTTGCTTCCGGGAATGCCGCTAAGACGAGTACCAATATAAAATACCTTGGCAGAATGGAGGATTTGAAAGGAATTCCGAGAAGTCAAACCATACTTGATGACTTACCTAATCTTGGAAGTCCCAAAGCAAACTATTATCAAAATATGTCTGTAATAAGAAGAAATTTAAGAGAAGGAGTTACGTTTAAAGATGCTTCTTGGTTTAGACCGAATTCAGAATTAGCACCTACATTAACTTGGCCAACAAGAACAGTTGGTCAAACATTCTATGGTGCAGAAAGAAATTTAATGCAAAACAGAGGACTATGGCCAAAATGAATAATTTAACAGAGGATTTTTTAGAAGCAATGAAAGAAATTGAAATTGCGCTTCTTGTTTTATTGTTCGAAAGACATTCTTTCCTTGAAAAAGGATTAGCGTATTTTATTGAATATAGAAAAAAGAACAATACAAGAATTGAATTTCTTTTTGGACCATCGGACTGGGCAATTGAAATGATAATTTATACTTCAAAAGGGAAATTTGCTTTTAAGGATTTATTGGATATTCCTGATATCAAAATTTGGGTTAATAACAATAGGTATAAACAGAAAAATGATCGAAATATAAAAAATGAATTAGAGTGGTTTATTGATTTATTGAAAATTTCTTTACCTTATGTTGAATAGTTGATAGACTGAAGTTGTGGTTGCCGCTAAGACGAGTAGTCGAGCATTTTTCTCAGGTGCGGGCACGGAAGCAAGAGCACTAAATGAAAGATTTACAACACTAAATCAGACACGAGCTGGGCAAAATCTCATGAAAATGACAGAAGGCATGCCATACTATCCAGGTTCGCAAGCATATAATTGGTGGGCACGACTCTCCTCAACATATGCGAAAGGCATTCCCAAAGGAAGCAATGTTAATGTCTTTTTAAATAATCCTTCTCCAACAGGAATATGGAACGCCGTTGAAAAGCCAATTCTTCAGCAGAGAAGAATAAACATAATTTATAGATGATGGAAGCTATGGAAATTAATAAGATAATAAGCGAAATCATTCCTCCTGACGATTATCTGCATAGAAATGGATTCTCAAATGAGCAATTAATTGATAAACTGAGTGATGTGGAAATATTTAAAGTTGAAACAGAGCTTATCACGATGCTACAGGAAAAACCTGATATGCTTATTGTTGAAACTTTAGGCTATATGAAGTCTGAAAAGTCCCTCCCTGTTTTGTATGAATTACTGGAAAGTCTGAATGATGAGATGGCAAAGATCATTACAGCTACTTCAATATTTGAAATCAATCAAGATCAAAAAATGATTGAGAAAGCAAAAGCTTCTTTCAAAACAATCAAAGAAAAATTCCAATTAATTTCTGCATTTCACTATTTGATAAGAATGCAAGATTCGGAAATCTCAAAACTCATACAGGAATACACTACAAATTCAGATTACTTGATCTCATATAATGCTAAACAAGCCTTAGGAATATCATGAGGTTTTTTGAAGCAATAATAAGAAATTGGTTCACAGGAATGATACTGTTTGTTTTAACTGCATTTGTTCTAAGTCTGAACACTACAAATGCAGCTATTACTCCTCCTTATGTTCAAGAAAAAGCAACCTCTTTTTTTTTTAAATATGGGAATTTCCCTAATAGCTTTCAATGTTATTGAAAATAATTTAGAGAGTTGTTGTCAAAATAAACTGAATTTAGTAGATTATAGATGTAGGGTGTTGGCTTCTAAAGCTATTGCCACTAAGGGGATAACGACAGCTTTAACCAAATTTTATCCTGCCAATAATGGATTTTTGGGAGCAGCTGAGAGAACATTTTTAATGCCCGGGCAACAGATTAGTCGATTTGGCAGTAATTCAGGTAAGTTCTTTTCGCCAACAGGAACACCGCTACCAATGCGAGCTTTGTCACCAGGAGCCAACACAGGTATTCATAATACATTTAAAGTACTAAAGCCTTTTGAAGTTCAAGCGGGTAAAATTGCCCCTGCTTTTAGTCAACCAGGTTTAGGTACTCAATATTTATCTCCAGTTTCCGTAGATGTATTATTAAACGTGGAATAATTGGTTATTAGAATAATATTATGAATAGGATAGATTTGAAAAATAAATTGGATGCATTAAATGTGTATCCGGGATTTTATTCGTTATATGAGGAGCTTTTGCCTGACCGTATTGTGTTATATCACAATTACACTAAATGGGAAGTGTTCTATTATGATGAAAGAGGAAATCGAGATAAAGAGAAGATATTTTTTTCTGAAAGTGATGCGTGTGAATATATTTATGAATACTTTAAAAAGCAGAAAGAAATAGAAAACAAATATCAATAACTTAAAAAGCCTCGGAGAAAATCCGGGGCTTTTGTCATTTTTGAAATTGGCTTTACCGTCCAAGATGTCTTTCATCCGTTTTTTGGTGAGCATTGAATTAATGATTTTAACCAGGGCGTTTTTTTCATCTTCATCAAGTTGGTTAATTAGCATTTATTGCTCGTTCAGTTCCTGTATGGTGGCAGACAGGCGTGGTTTTTAAGTTCTAACACCTAGTTTTCACTATCGTTCAAAAGGTTGTCGTCATTCCGTCAAAAACTGATTTTCAGTATTTTAAAACTGATAATTTGATTCAGGTTTCGTAAATCAGACTATAGAGTCTGTCTCATTGCCAATATGAACAGAGTCCTTGATCCGACCATTGACCATCAAAGTTAAGATATTGCGTTTAATGCGGGTGGGAATGTTGGGGAACCGGGTTTACCTCACTTTTAAGGGAGGCCTGCGGAGGCCTTGCGGGCTGATAGAGCGTGTCCCGTCCCAAGACTTCGGGATTCGGGAATTTCCCCAACTTGATTTTTTGGTTTTTTGATCAAAGCCTGTCCCGATTATTTCGGGGCAAAAAAGTAAGAGAGAATCACCTTACTATCCAATTCAATTCTCTCACTAAAATCAAACCTTCATCAATCCCAAAGGATTTGAAGATCAAAAGAAATCTGCTAACTTACCCCTGTTTGCAGGAGGGGTTTCAGAAAAAGAGAGACTAATTCAAGGACTGACAGAAACTGGAAACAGACTAAGCAAAACAGGAGGAGAG
>JBKBXU010000380.1:0-3710 GCA_046313675.1 Cytophagaceae bacterium | reverse complement strand
ACTCAGCCTATGTTCAATATGGGGGGAATGGATTTTGTTCAAATGGCCCCGCACGACCGACTGCCCGTAAGAAGATATAATTTCAGCGTAAATCATGTATATAAACTAGGATCTGGCTGGCAATTAAGAAATACTGTCTTTGCATATACCACTTCCAGAAATTTTCAACGTCAGAATTTTTCCATGAGCGATTTTGACAACAATGGGAACCTTATCAAACCGAACGACTTTAATGGGGTCATTTGGGGGGATACAACCGTAAAAAACGGGGCTGTATTAATGCGAAATAGTAATGCCCACAGAAACAGGCAATTTGAAGTAGCAGGTGCAGAGTCCAGGATCAGCCATGAAGGAGAAATATTCGGATTCAGAAATCAATTTGACGCCGGTGTACGATATATTTATGAAAGAGCCAATGAGCAATTTGTTGAAGGCCGTACTGCGGATGCCTCTGCAGGAATGATAAGAGATTTTGAAATACGCACCGGCCAAGCCTTCAGTGCTTTTGCTCAGGATAAAATCAACATTACACGCAGAGCATCTGTTACTGCCGGTATCCGTATGGAAAGCTATGATTATAGCAGAAACATTCTTAGGGGAAGATTTCGTATCAATAACGTCCAAACTGTAGTTGATACAAACATTTTTGCCAATAATAATTTATTGAAATTCATACCCGGAATCGGAGCAAATTACAACATCAACAGCCGGATTTCGATCTATGGTGGTATTCACCGGGGATTTGCCCCTCCAAGAATAAAAGATGCCATCACCCCGGAAGGTGTTACTATGGAGCTTGATCCCGAATTGAGCTGGAATTCAGAGTTGGGAACCAGAGCCAACATCAAAAAAGGTATAAATGCTGAAGTTACCCTATTCCACATGATATTTTCAAATCAAATTGTACCGGCTGCCCTATCCATTGGTGGAGGAGGAACTGGTGTGGTCAATGCCGGCCCTACCGAACACAAAGGTATAGAAGGTGGAGTAAACCTTGACTTTGGAAAAATCCTTGACACCAAATATGCCATTCGCTATGACGCAAATGTAACATACGTTGATTCAAGGTATGCAGCCGAACGATTAATGACTCAGGGCGCTGACACCTTAAATGTTCAGGGGAATATCCTACCTTATGCGCCAAAGTTGTTTTTATCCAGTGCCCTTGAAGTAGAAACACCTTTTGGATTGGGAGCAAGAATGGTAGCAACCTATGTAGGCAATCAATTTACTGATCCATTGAACATGGTAGAGCCTACAGCAGATGGAAGAAGAGGTGAAATTCCTGCTTACTATGTTTTTGACGGAAACTTATTCTACACTTTTAAGAATTTCCCCGCAACGTTGAATCTTGCAGCTAAAAATTTAACAAATGAAAGATACATTGCGAATCGCAGGCCACAAGGCATAAGACTAGGAATGCCACGAATGATCATTGCAGGAATTGATATTAAGTTTTAATTTAGGTTTAGTAATTCAATTTTAAAAAAGGGCGGCAACGCCCTTTTTTATTGCTCCTTTAAGCAAGGAAGGCCTATATGTAAAACTTTAATGACATTTTAATTCCCCAAATCGGTTATTCTCGTACGATTTTTGCAGTTTAACGTATATATAAGCAACAAAGCTTTTATTTAGAGGTTATATTAAAAAGTCAAATACTATGGAGAAAGATTTACAAAGCCGTTTTTTTTACCTGGTGTTGGTAATGTGTATGGTATACATGACTTCCTGTGGGCAAAACAGCAACATTGCTGAAAACCCGGAAAAGATGGAGGGGGAATTTGAATATACAGAGAAAAAAGAACCTGTTCTGGTGAAAGATCCGGTTATAAAAGATAGTTTACAAATTAAAAACTCTATCAAATCAGATTCTTTGGAAAATGCAGGTAATTCTGAGCCACAGGAAGAATCTCCGGAAATGGAGCCGGCAAAGAAGATTTATAAGCCTTTAAAATTATTCAGATTGAGACACAGGGTTTATGTAACAAAGGCCGAACCTGTTAAAGAAAAAGAAATGCCGGAAGAAGAAGATTTATACTATGCTGATTTTGGATTTATCCCCGAAGAGTTGAGCTACGAATATTATCAATCCGATGACAGGTCAAGTGATTAGAACTTCAGTTCCATACGGAACATGTGATTAAAAAAAACAAAAAAGTAAAGCCTGATGAAAACATCAGGCTTTACTTTTTTAATTAAATATTAAACGAACACTGTTAAATCAATAATAATTAGCAATCTGTAAAACCAGCCTTCAATTTTTAGAACGCCAGAATTTATCTATCAAGCTCTCCGAAAACCTTTTTAAGTATCTCACTAACCCTGTGCAAAGGATCTTTCCTAATCATCCTTTCCTCATCTCCTACTTTGTGAAACAAACCGGTCAAAGCTTTTGTCGTTACGTGGTTGCTTAAGCTGTTGTTTGTAATTTTAGGAATTGCCGGTTCTCCTGTGAAAAGAATTAAAACATTATAGGCATCTGCTGCCGTATTATAGCCGTTTATCAAATCTCCATAAAGTGATTCTGCGGATTGGTTAAACACCAAAGGCTTTCTTAAAGAATTAAGAATATCCGGCTTAAAAGCATCTCTTAATGGATTAAAGGTTTTCCCTTTAAGGTAATGGGTAGCAGCAGTATCTGCTCCATGTAAAATATTAATTCCGTCCTCAATAGTGATTTCGGTTATGGCTTTTACAAATATTGGTGTAGCCTTAACAGCAGCATCTTCCGCTGAACGGTTCATACTCTGCACAACTTTTTCTATTTGATTTTGCAATGTATCTTTAACAGCGCCTGGCAATTTATTTATCTGGGTAAAAATAACATCCGCTTCAGGAGGGAGTAAAATTTTTAGCAGTTGATCCTGGTAAAAACCATTTACTGCATGTAATCTTTTTACAGAGGTATCAGTGCCAACTTCAAGAGCTTTTTTCAAACCGGCAACAATTTCTTCTTCTGTAAGGCCTGACTTAATATCTTTCATAATATCCTGACAACCTGCGGCAAACAAGATAAGAGCAGACATTAGTATTAGAGGTAGTCTTCTTAACATAGGTTTCTTTTTTACAATATAGCTAAATGATTCCAATTTACATACCAAATTTTTTCGCACTGCCAGTCATACTTATCATTTCAATTTGATGTCGTGAATATGCAGCCTTCACCTTACCCTTGTACTCTTCACGGTTTAACTCCTCCCAAATATCCAGCACAAGCCTGCTCTTCCACTTCCGCCGTTCCCTTGCATGTACCAGGTAACGAACCACCACATCCGTCCATGATTCGTTAATAGAAAGAAAAACCTGTGGCTTTTCAGGCACATTTTCAAAGTCCAAACCTGCCTTTATAAGAATCTCAGAATATGTACGGGAAGGCTGGATCATTTGTTGCCCAAGCAGCTGATTTGTCGCCTTTTCCATTGCCGACAATGCCAGGTGCATATCCGATTCATTCGTAATCTGAATAGCCAATTCATCCCATACATAAGGAAAATCCCGTGTTAAATTTATGATTGTCCCTGCAAGCACCTCATTATTAGGAAAAGTAACCAATCTTCCGGTTGGTTGCTCTGCCTGCACAAAACCCGGTCGGTAAGGAGCGCCCACCTCCCAAACGGTGGTAGTTAAAAAATCAATTTTATACACATCTCCAAAAACCTCTCCTACCACAATACGATCTCCTATCCGATAATATCCCTGGAATGAGTTCA
>JBKBXU010000379.1:0-3723 GCA_046313675.1 Cytophagaceae bacterium | reverse complement strand
AACTGCGTTAACTTTTCTTGAATTATCAAATAATGAATCTACAGCTTCTTGAAGCATACGTTTCTCATTTCTAAGAATAACTTCCGGGGCTTTGATTTCAATAAGTCTTTTCAAACGGTTATTTCTGATAATAACCCTTCTGTATAAATCATTAAGATCTGAGGTAGCGAAACGCCCCCCATCCAAAGGAACTAATGGGCGTAATTCAGGAGGAATAACAGGCACCATACGGATAATCATCCACTCAGGTCTGTTTTCTATTCTTGTTTTAGCATCCCTGAAAGCTTCTACTACCTTAAGTCTTTTTAAAGCTTCTGCTTTTCTTTGCTGAGAAGAATCATGCGCTGCAGCATGTCTCAAGCTGTAAGAAAGCTCATCAAGATCCAATCTTGCTAACAACATTTCAAGAGCGTCAGCTCCCATTTTTGCTATAAACTTGTTTGGATCTGTATCATCAAGCATTTGGTTTTCTCTTGGAAGCTTATCCAGAATATCCAGATATTCTTCTTCTGTAAGGAAATCCAAATAACTTATTCCGTCTTCTGCTTTTAATCCCGGTTGAATAACCACATATCTTTCATAATATATAATTTGATCAAGCTTTTTGGTAGGCAAGCCTAGCAAATAACCGATCTTATTAGGAAGAGATCTGAAATACCAAATATGTGCAACAGGAACAACAAGTTCTATGTGACCCATTCTCTCTCTTCGAACTTTCTTCTCCGTCACCTCAACACCACATCTGTCACATATAATACCTTTATAGCGTATTCTTTTATATTTTCCACAATGACATTCCCAATCTTTAACAGGGCCGAAAATTCTTTCGCAGAATAATCCTCCCATTTCAGGCTTATACGTTCTATAGTTAATAGTCTCAGGTTGAGTTACCTCACCATGTGAACTTTCAAGAATAGACTCAGGTGAAGCCAGGCTGATGGTAACCTTTGTGAAATCCTGGTTTATTTTTTTATTCTTTCTGAATGCCATCTTCTTATGTTTTTTCTATTAAATGAAAAAAATTTTAAATGTGCCGGCATAAAGCCGGCACAATATTAATTGAAGTTATTAGTCAAGAGTTATTTCTAGTGCAAGACCTCTCAATTCATGAACCAATACATTAAATGATTCAGGAATATTAGGCTTCGGCATGTTTTCGCCTTTGACAATTGCTTCGTAAGCTTTGGCTCTTCCTATTACATCATCAGATTTAACAGTAAGAATTTCCTGCAACACATGAGCTGCACCAAATGCTTCAAGAGCCCAAACCTCCATCTCTCCAAATCTCTGACCACCAAACTGGGCTTTACCACCCAAAGGCTGTTGAGTAATAAGAGAGTACGGTCCGATAGAACGGGCGTGCATTTTGTCATCGACCAAGTGACCTAATTTCAACATATAAATTACACCAACCGTAACTTTCTGATCAAATCTGTCACCTGTCAAACCATCATAAAGATAAGTTCTTCCAAGATGCGGAAGTTTAGCTTCATTTAGTTCTGCCTCTACCTGATCTTCGGTAGCACCGTCAAAAATCGGAGTAGCATATTTTCTACCCAATTTTAATCCGGCCCATCCAAGAACGGTCTCATAAATCTGACCAAGGTTCATCCTTGAAGGTACACCAAGTGGGTTAAGAACAATATCAACCGGAGTACCATCCTCAAGGAAAGGCATATCTTCTTCTCTTACTATTCTTGCAACAACACCTTTGTTACCATGACGACCAGCCATCTTATCCCCTACTTTTAACTTCCTCTTTTTGGCTACATAAACTTTTGCAAGTTGAACTATACCGGCAGGAAGCTCATCTCCTACTTCAAGAGTGAATTTTTCACGTTTGAAATTACCGGAGATTTCATTTCTCTTCTTGTGGTAATTTTTAACCATCTGAACAAGCAGTTGGCTTATACCTTCATCGCTAGTCCAATTGTCTAAAAGTAAATCTCCAAGAAGATTAGCCTCTTCAGGTACATTGTATGAGCTTTCATCTCTATAGCTGTTCTTTTCAGGGAAAAGATTTTCAGTAATATTCTTCCTGTTATACTTAACACCTTTTGAGATGATTTCGTCACCAAATTTATGCTTAACCCCCTGAGAAGCTTTTCCATCAAGGAGATCAACCATTTTATCAATCATCAAGGCACGTAGATTTAGTAAATCTTTGCTATACCTTGATTTTAACTTATCAGCTGCTTGCTTATTCTTGGCTTTTAAATCCTTCTCTTTCTTAGGCCTTGAGAATAATTTAGTATCAATAACAACACCTCTAAGAGATGGTGATGCTTTTAATGAAGCATCTTTCACGTCACCGGCCTTATCACCGAAAATTGCGCGTAAAAGTTTCTCTTCAGGAGTAGGATCTGTTTCTCCTTTTGGAGTAATCTTTCCAATCAGAATATCCCCTTCTTTAACATCAGCTCCAATACGGATAATCCCATTTTCGTCTAGATTCTTAACAGCCTCTTCACTAACATTAGGAATTTCAGAGGTAAGTTCCTCTTCACCACGTTTAGTGTCTCTTACTTCTAATTCAAATTCTTCAATATGAATTGAGGTAAATATATCCTGTTTAACAACTTTCTCAGAAATTACAATCGCATCCTCAAAGTTATATCCCTGCCAAGGCATGAAAGCAACCATAAGATTTCTTCCAAGGGCAAGTTCTCCTTTTTCGGTCGCATAACCTTCACAAAGAGGTTGTCCTTTGGAAACTTTCTGTCCCTTAAATACAATTGGAGTAAGGCTTAGACAAGTATCCTGATTGGTTCTTCTGAATTTCACTAAATCATAGATAAAAGAATCTTCTTCGAAGCTTACCAAGGTCTGATCTTTGGTTCTTTCATATCTTACAATTATTCTCTTAGCATCCACATATTCAACAACACCATCACCCTCTGCCAAAATCAATGATCTGGAATCCAAGGCTACACGGCTTTCAAGACCGGTTCCTACAATAGGAGCCTGTGGCTTAAGCAATGGCACTGCCTGGCGCTGCATGTTTGAACCCATCAAGGCACGGTTAGCATCATCATGCTCAAGGAACGGAATTAAAGAGGCAGCCACAGAAACAATCTGATTAGGAGCAACGTCCATATATGTCAGCTTATCTGGTTCTGTTACAGGGAAGTCACCTTCAAACCTGGCTTTAACCTTGTCGTTCACAAAATTTCCATTATCGTCAATTAAAGCATTTGCCTGAGCTATATTATGACCATCTTCTTCTTCAGCAGTAAGGTAAATTACATTTTCATCCAACATTACTTTACTGTCCACTACTTTTTTATAAGGAGTCTCTATAAAGCCCATGTGGTTAACCTTTGCATGAACACACAGAGAAGATATCAAACCAATGTTTGGACCTTCAGGTGTTTCAATAGTACAAAGTCTGCCATAATGCGTATAGTGTACATCTCGAACCTCAAAACCGGCTCTTTCCCTTGATAAACCACCTGGTCCAAGAGCAGACATTCTCCTTTTATGTGTAATCTCAGCAAGAGGATTGGTTTGATCCATAAACTGAGACAACTGATTTGTTCCAAAGAATGAATTAATAACTGAAGATAACGTCCTGGCATTGATCAAGTCAACGGGTTTAAAGTCTTCGTTATCACGAACATTCATTCTTTCTTTGATGGTACGAGCCATTCTTGCAAGACCTACACCAAACTGACCATACAACTGCTCACCAACGGTACGAACCCTTCTGTTGCTCAAGTGGTC
>JBKBXU010000378.1:0-3726 GCA_046313675.1 Cytophagaceae bacterium | reverse complement strand
AATGCACTAGATGAATCCATCAAAAAAGCTTCTGACATTGAAGACGCAAGATACTGATTCTTCTAAAAGTAAATTACACTGAGAAAAGCCGGAATAACCTTCCGGCTTTTTTTTGTCCCTATATTAGCTTATCTTAATGATCTAAACGAAAAAAATGATTACCGGAGTAAAGGATACCCTCAACTTATTAGGAAAACTAACTCCCAGGAGGCTTTCCAATACAGCCATATCCTACCTAAGCTTCTATTATTCCAGGCTCACCGGAAATACGGTACATCCTGCCATGCCTATCAGTGTTTCAATAGAGCCGACAACTTCCTGTAACCTGCGTTGCCCGGAGTGCCCCAGTGGCTTACGTTCCTTTACGCGTCCAACAGGCATGTTGGAAAAAGAAGTCTTTACGAAAAGCATTAACGAAATCCATAATTCCCTGCTGTATTTAACCTTTTATTTTCAGGGGGAACCTTACCTGAACCCGAACTTTCTGGAAATGGTAAAATATGCCTCGGCAAAGCGGATTTACACCTCCACCTCAACCAATGCACATTACCTGACCGATGAAAATGCCAGGCAAACCGTACTTTCCGGCCTTGACAGGTTGATTATATCCATTGATGGTACTACACAAGAGGTTTATCAGTCATACCGTGTAGGAGGCCATCTGCACAAAGTCATAGAGGGAACTAAAAACATCATAAAGTGGAAGAAAGAACTAAAATCCTCTACCCCTTATGTCCTTTTCCAATTCCTGGTAGTGAAACCAAACCAGCACCAGATAGATGATGTCAAAAAACTAGCAAGAGAATTAGGGGTTGACAAAGTAGCTTTTAAGACAGCGCAAATTTATGACTATAAAGATGGCTCGGAATTCATTACCGATATTGATAAGTATTCCCGGTACGCACGAAAGGAAGACGGTAGCTATGAGATTAAAAATAAGCTACTGAACCACTGCTGGAAATTGTGGCAAAGTTGTGTAATTACATGGGATGGCAAAGTAGTGCCCTGTTGTTTTGACAAAGATGCCTCGTTTACAATGGGTGATTTAAGAGAAAATTCTTTTAAAAAAATCTGGAACAATGAGGCATATAAGAATTTTAGGGAGAAACTATTTCGCTCCCGCAGTGAGATTGAGATTTGTAAAAATTGCACAGAAGGAACAAAGGTCTGGGCTTAAACGAGTGCCTGTTAAGCTCTAAATAAACAATAAGAAATTCTTTCCTTAGCTATAAAAACCATTAGACTTTACTATGCAAATCCTCAGGTCTTATTAAATTGACTGCTGAAAAAGTATAAAAAAAACCCCCGATAAAACCGGGGGCTTTCATATCTCGAAAATTTCTAATTAAAAGAATACAGAAACTGCAAGCATTCCTCTTCCGAAGTTGCCAAAATCACCTGTACGAGTAGAAAGGTTAGACTCACCATCAGTTAAAGTGGTTACTGTACCAGTTCTTTGAGATTGATCAAAAGAACCTCCGCTAGTGAAAGAAGCCATGTAACCCCATCCAAACTCAGCACCAATCGCAAAGTTTTTAGAGAAATAATAGTTAAAACCTACAACAGGTATCAAACCTACTCTCATTGTTGCACCAAAGTTATCAGTTCTTTCAAAAAAATCACCAACTGTACCACCTTCTGTAGCAACAACATCAGATCTGAAATACTCACTTGCACTTCCTCTTCCGATGACAAGGTCAGCACCAATGTAAGGCTCTAATTTAGGAGCTGAACCCAAAGACAATTGTCCACCAAGAGAGATGTCAAAAGAACTTTCAGAATTTTTATCAGTAGTTTCAACACCATTAACTAGATTAGTAGTAGTGTTTCCTGATCTTGTGTAAGCAAGTCCTACCCTTGCAGCCATGTTGTCAGCAAGATAGTAACGGAACAATAATGTGTTGGTTTGACCTAAACCTTGGTTGAACCACTGGGCTCCACCGCCAAAAAGGTTATTAACTCCAAAAGTAAAACCGATAGAACCGGCTTCTGGCTTGTTGCTTTCTTCATCTTGTGCAAAAACTGAAACTGATGTTGCAGCAAATAATGCAAATGCAATAAAAAATTTTTTCATGATTTTTAGTTTTAGTAAAAAAGGGTTTTGTGTTAAAAACTGCGGCAAAGTTATAAAAAGTTTCTAAAGAAAAAAGACCTTTAGCTTAATATTTAACAAACTATCTCACAAATAACTAAAAGTTAACATTGGTTAAAGCTTATGCCCGTGGTCAACTATTTAATACCCGGAAAAATCCAATGGGGGGATTAATCAGGATTCCTCCGTCCTGGCCTTGTTTATTTCTTTCTCAATTTTAGCCATATCAATATTGCTGCACCCGCATCCCTTAGGGCAGGAACCCTTTTCTTTGTAAAAAAAACCATCTTTGATTCTTTTACCAAGATAGACGAGAGCAAACACAAATAAGACGATGATGATTAAATGTTCCATTCTTTAACTCCAATGTTTCCCTATTACTTCAAGCATCGGAGACTCTATGGCACCGGTTGCAAGTAATTCTTTACCATAAAAGTAATCATTCCCGCCTTTGAAATCACATACCTTTCCTCCGGCTTCCTTTAGTATCAGCACACCAGCCATAATATCCCACATTTTGAGGTTAAATTCAAAATATGCTTCAAACCGTCCGCATGCAACATAACACAAATCTATGGCTGCTGAACCCAACCTCCTCAAGCCATGCGTTGTATCCACCAGCTCCTCTAATATTTTAAAATACGTTCCACTTTTATCCAACAAGTCATAGGGAAAACCTGTGGCTATCAATGATTGGTCAAGCTGATTTATAGGAGATACTTTTATAGGACTCCCGTTAAGAAAAGCTCCCCCACCTTTTCGGGCATGGAAACATTCTCCTTTATCAATTTCATAAACCACACCAACCAGAATATCATAATTATGTATAAGAGCAACACTAATAGAATACAAAGGCAAGCCATGTAAAAAATTTGTCGTTCCGTCAAGAGGATCAATTACCCACTTATATTCTGAGGCATTCCGGGCAATGGTTCCTTCTTCTGTAATAAATCCACTATCCGGCAATAGTTCATAAAGCTTTTTGACCAGAATTTTTTCTGTTTCTTTATCAACATAAGAGACCATATCTTTAGCTCCTTTATATTCAATTCTCTGCAGGTCAAAATTACCGGCCTCCCGACGGATAAACCCTCCTGCTTCCTTTACAATTTGCACTACTTGCCCACAAAGGCTGTCCAGATCAATATGTTGCTCCATAACATCAATTTTGTAAGTTTGTCTCTTTTACTTTCCCGCTGGATTTCGTTTTACGTCTTATAAATACGAGCACCACTGTATATCCTATCAAAAGAATAGCCAGATAAGGGCTTCCCTTGGCCAGAAAATCTCCATGTTTCGTATAAAACGTCAATATATCGTTGCTCATAATGGTGCCTTTCATAGCATCTTGCACCCAATATTCGGATGCAGCAAGTATATCTCCCCTCTGGTTAATAAAGCCCGATATTCCTGTATTGGCAGAACGGGCAACACTCTTTCGGGTTTCAATTGCACGTAAAGAAGCATATTGTAAATGCTGTCGATGTCCCGGAGTATTGCCCCACCAGGCATCATTAGTTATAATGGCAATAAAGGTTGCACCGTTCTTCACATAATCGCTAACAAACTCTCCGTAAATAGATTCATAGCAGATCACAGGGGCGGCACCTATACCTGCACTATTAAAGAAAACC
>JBKBXU010000377.1:0-3789 GCA_046313675.1 Cytophagaceae bacterium | reverse complement strand
TATAAGAAATTGGAATCTGACTATTAAAACCGTAATATGTAACTACTTTGCTTCCTAATGGTCTCCCTTCTAATAGCTTTTTTACAAAAAAATAATAAGATTTATATAGCGTAATTGATAATGGAATCTTAGAATCAATCCGGGACGAAGGTTCTAAATTTTCATAAAATGGATTAAAGAAATAAAATGCATCGTATTGCTTAAAATTGAAACTTCTAATATTCGAGTTAAAAATTTCTATTCGCGGTAACTTATAATCTCGAATAATAGATCTTGTGATATCTACTAAACTTTTTCTTTGTTCAATTCCAATAAATTTAGCACCGGTTGTTGCTGCACCAATTAGGCAAAACTTACCTACGCCTGATCCAATATCAAGAACTTTTGAGTTCTCATCCTTTACTAATAACTTAGCCGCCTTTTGAGCAATTTGAACAGGTGTCCAATGGCGTTCAGATAACCTTTGAATACCTACAGGAAATACCCTGTCAAATTCCAGATCACTTATTTGATATCCAAATTTTAGACGATTAAAAATCATAGTCGTTATACCCGTTTAATGAATAGGATCTTAAATCATTCAGTGCCTGTTCCTTGATTTGACGAACCCTTTCACGTGTACATTGGAACACTTTTGCTATATCTTCTAAAGACATAGAATTGGAACCATTTAAACCGAAAAAAAGAGTAAGAATTTGAGCCTTTTTATCCGATAGCTTGTGAAGAGCTCTTTGGATATCTGCATTTAATGATTCAGAATGTAAAAAGAAGTCTGGACTGCTAGTTTTACTAAGAGAAGAAGGCAACAAGTCCAATAAGTTTCTATCTTCATCTGTCTCAAAGGGTTCATCTAAGGAAGCAGACCTATAGGAGTTTTTAATAGTAAAATCAACTTCCTTCTCCGGTATACTTAGTATTTGGGCTAATTCATCAGAAGAAGGATAACGCTCAAGCTTCTGCTCAAGCTGGGAAGATGCTTTATTCAATTTGTTAATTAGAGAAACCCTGTTTAAAGGAATTCTGACTATCCTTGATTGAGTTGAAATAGCATCTAAAATTGATTGCCTTATCCACCAAACTGCATAGGATATAAATTTAAAGCCAAAAGAAGGATTAAAGCGGTTGGCAGCTTTTATTAAGCCCACATTTCCTTCGTTAATTACATCTTCAAGTGAAAGACCATAGTGTTGGTATTGCTTTGCTACCGACACTACGAATCTTAAATTTGCATTAACCATTTTTTGCAATGCTAAAATATCACCATTTTGAATCTTTTTTGATAGTTCCACCTCTTCGTCAGCGGAAATCAGGGGATACTTATGGATGTCTGACAAATATTTATCAATTGATGTAAACTTTCTGTTTGTTATTTGTTTACTTATTTTCAGGGCTCTCATGATTATGTAAAGAGTTAAAGGTTATTCTTCCTTAATCCAAAATTTAAGGTCATTTTTATAATCTATTTTTTTTAGTTTATAGCATAAAGGAATTTCAGAATCTAACCCGGAATGTGTTACAACCCTTGTATTTATAGGGGCTTGTGTAAGTTGGAAATGCATATAATTTCTACACTTTATGTATACATCTAATGAAGGCCTTGACTGAAAGTCTTTTGCACAATCTTTATCTAAATACTCATAAAATGAATTGAAAAAATAAAAAGCATCGTATAAAGTGAAATTTATATTTAAAATATTCTCATGTAAAAATGTAACATTTGTTAAGGAGTAGTGATTTTTTACCTGCTGAGAAATATGAATAAAATCTCTCCGGTATTCAACACCATAAAAAAATCCTTTAGTATTCATCGCACCAACAATGCAAAACTTCCCAACGCCTGAACCTATATCTAAAATTTTACATCCTGGCTTTGTAAATAAAAACTCGGAGGCTTTTTTTGCAGCTAATATTGAACTCCAATTTCGTTTGGAAATTCTTTGAATATAGTCGGGGTAGATTTTATCGAAATAGTTATCATTTAAAGGAAGATCCTCACTAAATGAGGTATTTATATTTGTCATTATTTACCTATTAAAGCTTTATAATTTTTAAAATTTAACAAGTCATTACATTGCTCAGGAAAGCATATTTTAACTTTTACAATCCAGCCTTCCAAATAGGGATACTGGTTGATAAGCTCAGGATTTTTAATTATTTTTTCATTCAATTCAATAATTTCTGCTGTAACTGGACAAAATACATCCGAAACTGTTTTAACAGCTTCAATTGTTCCTAAAACTCCGTTCTTTTCTACAATTTGGTTTAAGGTTTCAACCTCAATAAAAACAATATCACCTAACTCTTTTTGGGCAAAATCAGTAATGCCTATAAAAGCATATTCACCATCTATCCTAAGCCATTCATGTTCTTGGGTATAATAATAATCTTCTGGAAAAGACATAGTTATTAAAATTTATATATTTGTAAAGTTAAAAGTTTTGAAAACCCAATGCATTGATAAAAGTCAACTGGTTTATTGATTATATATCAGATGGTAGGAGTGTGGATCAAAAAAATATAGATTTTTAGAGGCTCTTCTTAAATAAATAAGCTGAAAGTAATTTGATTTTTTATCCTTTACTTACTAATTTCAAGATTAATGTTATGGAATATAATTCGTTAATTTGATGGGTTTAAGAGGACTTTCTATAGATAAATTTTATTTTAAAAATACAACTATATTTGATGGGCTATCTCCTGAAGATCAGGAAGTTTTGTTTTCAAAAATGGTAACCCTAAATATAAAGCAGGGACAGGTGATTTTTCATGAAGGAGGGTATCCGACGGGAATACATATTTTAAAAGAAGGGAAAGTAAAAAAATTCAAAACAGGGGTTGATGGGAAAGAGCAAATTTTTTACATATGTAATTCTGGAGAAATTATGGGACTTCATGCTTTGCTTTCCGAAGAACAATATGCTGATTCGGCATCTACAATTGAAGATTCTGTTATTTCATTTATTCCCAAAGACGATTTCTTTAAAGTTTTACAGAGGTCAACTGTCCTTTCTAACCATTTACTAAAAAATCTGAGCCACGAATTCGCAGTTTTTGTAAATAGCATAACCATTCTAGCCCAAAAGTCTGTTAGGGAAAGGTTAGCTTTAAGCCTATTGATCCTAAAAGACAAATTTAAAGATAATCAAAAAAATGAAGAGGTTCATATCGTACTTACAAGAGATGATCTTGCAAATTTTATTGGGACAGCAAAAGAAACTTTAGTAAGGCTATTGCATAATTTTAAAGATGAAGGGTTAATAAAAACAGAGGGAAAATCTATAATTATTTTAGACGTTAAAGGATTAGTTAAAATTGCTAATTTTTTTTAATGCACAATTTTTTAGCAAGTTAACCCCATATAATGAGCAATATAAAGAAAACTATTATAAACGAAAGATACATAATCGCATCTACTAAGAAATAGTCTTTATACTTTTCGTAAAACTTCAGGAACTCTTTCATACCACAAATATACAAAGTTTTCAAATAAGAAGATGCTTAAACTAGAACACATATATTGAAACAGCCATTTTTAGTATTTAAAAGTCAGCATTAACAAAAAAAGAGCTACCTAAAAAGGCAGCTCTGTAAAACTAAACTTGAACCATAAGAAATAAATGGAAAAGTCTCGCCAGCCACCCGGATAAACACGATAGCGACTTTTGAATGAACACTTGGGCTGAGTGGTACCTATGAGATACCAACTGCCAATTTTGAACTTGAAATAAATGTGAACTTGAAACATAGTGATAAAGAATAGGTGAACCCTTGGCAACCACACCAAGGGTA
>JBKBXU010000376.1:0-3808 GCA_046313675.1 Cytophagaceae bacterium | reverse complement strand
TACAAAAGTGCCAGCACCACTCCATACACCTGTGGAAGTAAGACCCCCGGTAACACCTCCATTAAGTTGGATCGGAGGCGTATTGGCACATACCGTTGTGTCATGACGCGTACCGGGGGGGTTGTTCGTATTCGCATTTACATAGATGTCGGGTAAATTATACTCAGCAACATCCCTAATTACCTGGGCATACCACCAGGTATTGATTGTCTCCGGACACTCTCTTATACCATTTCTCCAGGGACAGGAATTATCACCTCTGTTTCTCCAACGATGGCAACCCACGGCAGCACCATTGTCGCAACCTGTAAGATTTACAAGTCCATCATCTGCTGTACCGGCAGTAATCTGGGAATCATCCCAAAAAAGGGCAGGACGTACGATACCTGTAGTAGGAAAAGGTCTAACCAGTTCAATGATGTAGCCGTTTCTATGTTGTTCCACATCATATAAAGCTAAATGGGTTAATCCATTATAGTAGTCAACCTGTAAATTAATATTATCACCCGGTGGTATATAATTACCGAGACCATCACGGCTATCCCAAGTAATGCAATTATGTCCTGGAACAACTGTACTCCGAATAATTCGATCTATAGTACCGGTTTGATATCCTTCTATGCCGTTCAGGTCAAGTAAGATCTCAACATCACCAACTTTATCAGAATACACGTTAATACAACGGTTATTAGGATCACAACCAGTTACAGTCGTGGGTTGCGTTAAACTCCCAAAACTTCCACTTGGGAAACATGCAGGATCAGGATCATTTAAAAACAGTTTATATTCTGGCCGTGAATAATTACCAATTCTGGACATCCGGTCAAAATCAGCATCTCCGGTATCAAATAACCCGGTTGAATTAGCAGCAATATTAAAACTATACGGCTGCATTCCGTTAAAATTAACTGAAGTAACAATGCTATCTTTGGCATAAACATAAATAATGGCTTTGAATTCATTGGTCCAACCTTCCAGATTCACATCCCAGTTTTTTGACCAAAGCCTTCCCAGAATAGGTACATTAGCAGCAGTAGTTACCGTAATATCAAATTCCCTAAATGCATGTTTCTCCCGAACAACATTTATTGGATCATTTGCATTGAACTCAATGTAGTAATCTCCAGTCATGGTTGGAGTAAATTCTATGGCCAGATAACCATTAAACCCACCTACAATTTGCCTGGGGCCTTCAATACATCTATTGTATGTAGAAATGTATCCTAGCGTGTTGTTATTAGAAGCAACCGGACGTGGTACCTCATATGTATTTGCATAGGTGGGGTGAGAAACCATTCCAGGCAATGGTATTGTGTTTCCATTTGGATCTTTTACACGAAAATAAAGCAAAGAATTCGTCCGCCACATTCTGAATCCCATAAATACTTTTTCGCCGATATTACAAATACGTACATTTAATCGACTGTTTTCCAGATCCTCAAAAGACATGAAAGGACGATTTGTTCCCGCCGAGGGATCGTGTACCTGAAGGTATCCGTGATCCGCCTGTGTTGGCCTAAGCTCTCTGGTACCTTCAGAAAATGCATTGTATTGGAAGAAAAAAGAAAAAAGGAGCAAATGTATAAAAAAAGTATTGATTACTTTTCTTTTTAGCCAATCAAGTAAGCCAAATATATAATCAAAGCAGAGAACTTTCATACCGGTAAAATTTAAAACAGAGACTTAGCTAATTGAAATACAATTTCAGCATTAATACATTACACTTTTCTTAAAAAAAAATCAACAACACAACCAATAATACAATTTAATAAAAAAATTATACTATTTATCTAGATCACAACTAAAAAAATTATCTGAAAAGATAATGTAAAAAACACACATATCTAAAAAAATACCACAATAAATACCCTAATCCATTTATTCCTTTTTGGGGCATAATTTGATGTTACGATCAATCTCTCTGTATTCAGTAAGATCTGTTAGATCAAGGTCATCCACGCAGAATTCATAATTTTCAGACTGGATACTAACGTTGTATGAACCGTTGTTTAAAATAATGATGAATTTTCCGGTTGAACTATTGGAATTAAAGATACCTACAAGTTCATTGGTATTCTTATCTGTCACCTTTATTGTGGCCTGAACTGGAGCTTGGCTAATAGAATCTATCACAAAACCTTTCATTAATAAAACTGGAGATGTCTCCTGAAATACATTGGCATAATATATATCTACATCTCCATAGCTATCTTTTCTGTAAGATGAAAAATAAGCGGTAGTTCCATCTGCAGACCAGGAAAAATAAATATCGTCACTTGGGGTATTTATTGGATAACCTACATTTTTAGGTTCAGACCATTCATTGGTTTCTGCATTGAACTGAGAATAAAATATATCATACCCTCCCATACTTTTGTGTCCATTGGAACTAAAATACAATGTTTTACCATCAGGATGCATAAAAGGAGAGTCTTCATCGAAAGGGGTATTAATTTTATCACCCAGGTTTTGGGGAACAGCCCATTCCCCTGTAGGAAGTTTTTTCACGGAATAAATATCAGTCCCCCCAATTCCTCCTTTTCGATTACTTGTAAAATATAAGGTTCTCTCATCTGAAGAAAAAGAGGCACTTGGTTCCCAGTTTTTTGTATTAATATCCGCAGGTAATTTTTCAGCTTTACTCCAAGCATCTCCCTGTAATTCACTAATATAAATATCCCCTGTAGGGAAGGACATAATTTTGGTCTTCTCTGAACGATATATAAGTAATTTTTGTCCATCCGCACTTAAAGCGATACCGGCATCATGATTTTTACTGTTTATATTTGGGCCCATATTATGGGGTTCAGACCAACCGGTATCAGTTTTATGTGATATATATATGTCATCCAGGTATTCATACTCTTCATCAGTCAGAAAAACGGTGGTGGAATTAGGCCGGTTAGAGGTAAAAATGATGGTAGATTCATCTGCTGAAATTACAGGCCCGTAATCAGCATATGGCGAGTTAATTGAAGACCCCATATTCTTGATTTGTATATCCAGAGGATTAGCTACTAACTCTCTGGCATTCTGACACATTTTAATATCTCTATTTAATGTGCTGATTAAAACCGGATCAGGTTTTCTGGCATTTAAGGCATGCTTTTTATATTCTAAATAATATTGCTCAGCTTCATCAAATTTGTAATTAAGATGGTAGGCCTTTGCCGCATATAACAAAAAATCGGAAGGCATTTGATCTTTAACCTTAAAACCTTTTTCTACAAACGGCAATAAAGACTCATAATCATTTACAGCTATACTACTTACTATTAATGGATAAATAAATAAAGCATTTCCTGGCTTTAAACTATCCAAAATAGTATACATGGCTTTAGACTCTTTGAATCTTTTATTTTCAAAATTATCTTTTGCGCCGATTTCAAGTTTTATTAATTCTCTTTTCGTTTGTGCCAGGGAAGCAGGTAAACAAAACAATACAAGTGAGATAGCAATTAGTAAGCTTTTCAGATTTTTACCTGACATATATTTGATGTTTTAAGGATTCAGGATATGAAGATAAGAAGTTTTTATATAAAGATAAAAACTATCTGTAAAAGCTTGGGCAAGGAAGCCTTTTCATAGGTTTATTCTTTTTCCTTTTTTTACTATGAATGTAGGTTAAATTAAATTCATGAGCACCAAAGGTCCGAACATTGGAAAGTCTGGAAACCACAAAATCGTAACTATAACCAAAGCTCATGTTACCAAATTTTACTCCAATCAAAGCCACTACAGATTCATGATTATGAAAACCAACGTCATATCTCGTCACAGGAATACCCCTGTACCACACACCTGCTAT
>JBKBXU010000375.1:0-3816 GCA_046313675.1 Cytophagaceae bacterium | reverse complement strand
TTCTTTTCACTTTAAAACTTTAATCAATAAAAATAGGAACAATGAAACAGTTATTTACAATCTTAATCGGTGGAGTAATGAGCCTAAGTGCTTATGCTCAAACCAATGACACAGTTCAGGCAAAAAATGAGCTACCTTTTTTCATCCACGAGTCAAAAAAAATTCCCGATTTTGAGCTAAAAGAAAAGAAAGAAGGAACTTTTGTAACAGGTTTGCCACGATTTGAATTTGACCCCATTCGTGGATTTGGGGTTGGGGGCAACGTAAACCTGTTTATGAACAAAACAAAAGAAGACCCATTTTTTGATTACACGGCCTATCGTCACAGAATAAATGCTGAATTTTTTATTTTTCAAAATGGTAGAATTCGCTATGCACTTAACTATGACGCACCCTACATTTTCAATTCAAAGTGGAGACTGAGAGCAGATGCGGTTTATTGGGAAGATCCTAATGCGCAATACTGGGGAATTGGACGTTCATCGTTAAACGCTTTACGATTTAGGGATAAAAGAACAGGCGGAACACGCAATTTTAATAAAGTTGCCGATTACGAAGAAAATCTTGCTTTAGCTGAGTTAGGTAGTGATGGAAATTATTACACGGATTTTCACTTTAACCATATTCAACAAAGGGAGCAACTGTATAATTTGCTTGGCGAAAGAGTGATGATGGGTGGCAAACTTCGGTTTATGTTTGGATATGAAGCCTTATTTACGTCATTCACATCTTACAACGGTTTAAACGCAGAAGAAGCATTTACCCTTGATGGTGAGGAAGTAGAAGCCATAAATAACCAAACTTTAGTAGATATTCAAAAGGCTGACGGCACCTGGGATAGGTTTAATTTATCGGGTTTTACCAATAGTAATAATTATATGTTCACAAGTATGTTGGCATCAGCATTGATTTATGATACGAGAGATTTTGAACCCGACCCATCAAAAGGGATATTTTTAGAATATTCTCATGAATATTCCGCACCATGGTTAGGGTCGCAATTTGATTTTCACAAGTTTATGGTGCAGGGTCAATATATTCATACACTTAAACGATGGAACAACAACAAAGGTCGATTAACTTTTGCAGGTTTGGCGGCAATGGGACATATATTCGGGTCAAATGTTAATTTCATTGAAATGTGGGATTTATCAAGTCAGGCAGAAGCGGGTGGAATTTTGGTCTTAGGTGGTGGTCGCTCCATTCGTGGATATAGAGAAGCACGATTTTTAGCACCAACTGTTGCCTTGGTAAATTTGGAAATGCGTACAAGGCTATACGATTTTAAACTTCTTAAACAACACTTTGCTTTAGGCGTGACTCCTTTTTATGATTTTGGAAGTGTATGGGACAGACCAGGAGATATGAATTTTAAACAATGGAGAGGTGCACCCGGTATTGGTGGACGTATCGCCTGGAATCAGTCCACAATTCTGCGATTGGATTATGCACAAAGCCGTGAAGGGGGACAGTTCTTTTTTGGATTTGGCCATATTTTTTAAATTATAACCTTTCCGACAAATCCGTAAAGTTCCTATAGGAGCTTTACGGATAGACGGTCTTCTCAACTCCCTAAAATTGATGGAAATTTATTTTATACTCAACATCATCTGATAGATTCAGACAAACGTAAAGCTTCCCGTTACCTTGGTTTTGAAAATGACCTGAGTATTAATTATAAACCGGCAAAACATATAGAAATCAATTATGGATATTCATATTTACTTGCTGAGAAAAGTATGGAATTACTGGGCAAAATTAATAATTCGGGCAAAATACCAATTTGGACTTACCTGATGGTGTCCTTTAATTCGGAAATTCTTCACAAGACGAAAATCAAACAAGTTATAAATAAAGGTATCGGATGAAAAAAGTTCTTTTAATAATACTGGCTATAATCTCACTTTCCTGCGAAAAGAAGACAAGGCCTAATACAGATGTCGCAGAAAAAACAGAAAAGAGTAGTTTGCTTATTTATGTAGGCGCTGCCTCTAAGCCTCCTACAGAAGAAATTGTTCAAAAATTCGAAGAGGAAACAGGCATATCTGTTGAGGTAATTTTCGGAGGTTCCGGATATGTGATGTCTCAAATGAAGCTAAGTGGTAAAGGGGATATCTATTTTCCCGGCTCCTCAGATTATATGGAGATTGCCAAGAGGGAAAATTTAGTGTATGCCGATACGGAAAAGGAAGTTGTATATCTTGTAAATGCTATTAATGTGCAAAAGGGCAATCCCAAAAATATAAATTCATTAAAAGATTTATGCAAGCCCGGGATAAAAGTCGCTATAGCCAACCCTGAAGGAGTTTGTGTAGGTGCTTATGCAGTTGAAATCATTGAAAAGAACTTTAATGCAGATGAAAAAGAACAATTTCTTAAGAATCTTTCAAATTATACAGAAAGCTGCGATAAAACCGCTTCTGCTATTGCACTTAAGACAGTCGATGCAGTTATTGGATGGAGTGTTTTTGAGCATTGGAATCCTGAGTTAATTGAAACCATACCTATTGAAAAGGATGAGATTATAAGAATAGGTTATATTCCTATTGCCATTGCTACATATACGAAAGACAAAGCAAATGCTCAAAAATTTATCGATTATGTGGTAAGCAAATCCGGAAAGGATATCTTTCAAAAATATCGCTATTTTGCTACACCTGAAGAAGCAGAGCATTATATTGGAACGAAGAAACGTGTAGGCGGCGAATATATTGTTCCAGACAAGTGGTTAAACAGATAGCATGCCGTTTAAAAAAATAATAATTACTTCATCAATATCCTTATTGGTGATTTATGGGCTTTTAATTATTTCAACCCTGTTCTATTTTGATACGGAGGTGCTTATAAACTCATTATCAGATAAGAGGGTGCTAAATGCTATATGGCTTAGTATAAGTGCCGCAACCATTGCGACTCTTATAGCGGTCATCATAGCTGTTCCTTCCGGTTATGGACTCAGCAGGTATAATTTCCGTTTAAAGCCAATGGCTGATGTCATACTTGAACTACCAATGGTAATTTCTCCTGCTGCCTTAGGGGCTATCCTGTTAATATTTTTTCAGACTCCCGCAGGTCTCTTTATCAGGGATAATATTATTGATGTTGTTTACGCATTTGGTGGCATTGTACTGGCTCAATTTATAAGTGTGGCAGGAGTGTGTACCCGAATGATAAAATCCGCTTTTGATGAAATCCCAACTCGTTATGAAAATATAGCCAGAACATTGGGAGCCACACACCGGCAGTCTTTTTTTAAGGTCTCCCTGCCACTTGCCAAAAAAGGAATTTTTTCGGCAACCTTGCTTACCTGGGCAAAAGCCATCGGCGAATTTGGAGCGACCATTACCGTTGCAGGAAGTATGGCCATGAAAACGGAGACACTTCCAACAGCCATTTTTATGAAATTGTCTATGGCAGATATTAAGGGAACTGTTGTTCTGATTTTAATATTATTTTCAATAAGCATGGCTATGCTGATAACAGCCAGAATTATAGTCAGGGAAAAGTCGCATGATTGAGATTAAAAATCTACACGTAAAATTAGGAAGCTTTTTGCTTCAGGAAATTTCCCTGAAGCTTGAATCCGGAAAGTTTCATATTTTATTTGGGGAAAGTGGTAGTGGGAAAACGAAGTTACTGGAAACAATAGCTGGTCTGATAAAACCTGAAAAGGGAGAAGTTTTGTTGCACAATGAAAACGCTACATATTTTCCGCCGGAAAAAAGAAATATATCCTATGTTCCTCAGGATATTGCGCTGTTTCCTCATCTGAATGTCAATGATAATATTCGCTTTGGTTTAAATTTCAGGTGTTTT
>JBKBXU010000374.1:0-3849 GCA_046313675.1 Cytophagaceae bacterium | reverse complement strand
AAACCTATAATCAACCTAACTACACTTCGGGGTTAACTATAAAGTTAACCCCGAAGTGTAAGAGATTTTGCAATAACCTTACCCCCTAAGGATAACATTTCTTATACAATAAATTTAGATAGGATTACCGGAAAGCTTGTAGAATAATACAAGTGGAAAGCGTCCGGTACGCCTTCAAATTCTAATGAGATTTTAAAAAGAACAATGCAAAGCTAAAAAAAATCCCACTTTAAGAAAATTATTAGTATTCATTTAATTATAAAAAAAAATAAAAATAACATAAATATATGATTTACAATTAGTAATATTTTATTTAAATCCTCAAAACCCGAAAATCTTTTTCAAGATCAAAGCTCATTGGTAAACTACGTTGTCAGAAAGCTTAAATTTTCAAACTCAACAAAAAAACTTTTTTTCAGGGATTTTATATGTGCATATTATAAAATAGCATCAACTTATATGCCGGGATTATTCCATAACTTATTTACATAGGGCGCACTAAAAAACACCCAACGCATTGATATGAAATGCCATACATGGTGTTTTTGAAAATTAAATGCAAAGGTTTTCTTTATTCTTTACTTTTCCGTGCATCGACGACCTAAAAATTCTGATAAAACGATATTGTTTGGGCTACATAAAATTAGTTTGAAATTAATTACAGAAATTCTTTTCTGAGGTGTAATTTATTTAAAGAAATTTCATTTGACATTACTTATTATCAAGTTACCTTTGTGGCCACACAAATGAAGAAAAATCTTAGTCTTTCTCCACCCTGATATACTATTTCTGTTTTAAGGAATGATTTCTTAAAAGAAATCAGCTCTGCGTATCTTATCTACTCAATTCCATTACAATATTTACAAGGCCTTTTCTTTAAAAGGTTCAAAATTTATATTTATGAAAATGAAGATCACACTTATTCCCGGAGATGGAATAGGCCCAGAAATTGTAGAATCAGTTAAAGCCATTTTTACCGCAGCAAATGCCCCTATAGAATGGGAAGAAGAGAATGCAGGCCAGACAACATTGGAAGAAAAAGGCGAACTCATTCCTGCTGACTTGATTAAATCTCTGGAAAGAACTAAAGTAGGATTAAAAGGCCCTATTACAACTCCAGTAGGTAAAGGATTTAAAAGCGTCAATATTCAACTCAGGCAACAATTTGACCTTTATGCCAACCTACGCCCGGCAGTTACTCTTCCGGGATTAAACACAAAATTTGATAATGTTGACCTGGTACTTTTTAGAGAAAACACCGAAGGTTTATATGCAGGTCTGGAAGTTTATGATGAAAGATTGGGTATAGCAGATTCAATTGCAAGGATTACAAGATCCGGTTGTGAGAAAATCATCAGGTCAGCATTTGAATATGCAAAAAGAAACAACAGAAAAAAGATAACTCTGGTACATAAAGCCAACATTCTGAAAATTTCCGGAGCAACCTTCTTGAATGCCGGGGAAAAAAATCTCGCATGATTACCCTGAAATCATGATGGAAGATGTCATTATTGATAATATGTGTATGCAACTGGTAACCAAGCCTGAAAAATATGATGTTATTGTTACTACTAACCTTTTTGGAGATATAATATCTGATCTCTGTGCAGGCCTTGTTGGGGGCTTGGGAGTGGTTTCCGGAGCAAATATAGGAGATGATGTAGCAATTTTTGAGGCAGTTCATGGTTCAGCGCCTGATATTCAGGGGAAGGGAATTGCTAATCCCACAGCCCTTCTTAAATCTGCCATTATGATGTTAGAACATATTGGTGAAAAACAGGTTGGAAATAAGATAAATAATGCTTTAGAATTAACCCTGCGCAACAAAGAAGAAAGAACCTTTGATCTGGGAGGCAATGCCGATACAAAAACATTTACCCGGAATGTCATAAAGAATCTATCCAAAATTTAGGTTAAAATAATAAATATATAACAATTAAAGAATACATCTATGAGTAATGAAGAAAAAGTTGAAAAGCCAGATGTAGTACTAATAGGAGCTGGAATAATGAGTGCCACACTCGGAGTATTGCTTAAAAAATTACAACCGGAATTAAAAATTGAAGTCTTTGAAAAACTTAACATCCTTGCAGGAGAAAGCACAGACGCCTGGAACAATGCAGGTACAGGACATTCTGCATTTTGTGAACTAAATTATACTCCAGAATTGCCTGATGGTTCAGTTGATACATCCAAAGCAGTTAAGATTGCAGAAGCATATGAAGTAAGTCTACAATTTTGGTCTTATTTAATAGAAAAAAAGGCCATATCTAACCCGGAAAAATTCGTTAAAAGAGTCCCTCATATAAGTTTTGTATGGGGAGAAGAAAATGTCAACTTTTTAAGAAAAAGATACAATGCTTTACAAAAACATCCACTTTTTAATGAAATGGAGTATACGGAGGATTATAAAACGTTGCTAAAGTGGATTCCTCTGGTAATGGAAGGCAGAAATCCTTCCCAAAAGGTAGCGGCGACTAAAGTTGAAATTGGGACGGATGTAAATTTTGGTGTTCTCACTCATGAACTTTTTAAGTATCTGGAAAGCCTTGATGGTGTAAAAATCAACCTTAACCATAAAGTAAAAAAACTAAAACAAAATGAGGATGGTAATTGGACTATTAAAGTTAAAGATCTTTGTTCTGGAGAAAAAAGAAAGGTTACTACAAAATTTGTTTTTATTGGTGCGGGAGGCGCTTCCCTCCCATTGTTAATAAAATCAGGAATTCCTGAGCTAAAGGTTATGGAGGATTTCCTGTAAGTGGGCAATGGTTACGATGTAATAATGAATCAATCATAGAACAACATTACGCCAAAGTATATGGCAAAGCCTCTGTTGGTTCACCCCCTATGTCTGTTCCACATCTTGATACCAGGGAAATAACTGGTAAAAGGGAACTTCTCTTCGGACCCTTTGCCGGTTTTACGACAAAATTCTTAAAGAAAGGCTCCTATTGGGATCTCCTTAGTTCAATAAAACCAGGTAATTTCATCCCTTTGATCAGAGCCGGTATGAACAACCTTTCATTGACAAGATATTTAATTAATCAGGCTATGCAGGCACCCGAAGATCGATTGTCTACACTACTTGATTATTACCCCAATGCCCATATTCTGGACTGGGATCTTGAAATAGCAGGAAAAAGGGTTCAGGTAATAAAGAAAGATCCTATACATGGTGGTATTTTAGAATTTGGTACAGAAGTAGTTACCTCACAAGATGGATCCATTGCTGCCCTATTAGGCGCTTCTCCAGGAGCTTCAACAGCAGCAGCAATTATGATAGATTTGCTCCATATTTGCTTTCCGGACAAAACAAGTTCTGCTGAATGGCAAACTAAGCTTGAATACATCATTCCTTCATACGGAAAATCTTTTGGTGAAAATCCTGAACTCCTGAATAATTTGAGATTAAGAACTGAAAGAGCACTAAAAATGGGTGCAGCTTTTGATTTCCAACACACTCAAAGTTAAATAGGGCCTGCTGAAAAAGTCACAAGTGTGCAAGATACGCATGGCCTTACATGAAGACGTATTGAAATACTTCGAATGTAAGGCCATAAAGTAGATTGTGCGCTTGTGGCTAGCCCAAACATATCGTTTTATCAAATTTTTTAAGTTCTCCGATGCACAGAAAAGTAAAGAATAGCTGAAAAACTTTTGCAATTGATTTAAAAGAATGCCATGTATAGTGCTTTAAATCAATAATTTGAGTGTTTTTCAGCGCGCCCTAAATACATAAAAAGAGCAACCTGTAATAAGGGCTCACAAGTAAAAGTTGGGGAGTAAGAGGTTTTGTTCTAACTTTAACAAAGAATGAAATCAGAATTTATAGCTCCATTTTTACCT
>JBKBXU010000373.1:0-3901 GCA_046313675.1 Cytophagaceae bacterium | reverse complement strand
GAAAGACAAAAAGTAAACGCACCGAAATTTATGCTGGGATTCAACATCGGTTTTGCGATCTGATGCTAAAAAAAAGACATAAAAAAACCTCCACCAGGGAGGTTTTTTCTATTTAAGCTGTAACTTCTTTCTTACTATTTCTATTTCTTTCAGCCTCATCCAGATAAATCTTACGCATTCGAATACTCTTAGGAGTTACTTCAAGCAATTCATCCTTCTGAATGTATTCCATGGCTTCTTCCAATGAAAATTGTAGTTTAGGAGCAATCTTAACGTTATCATCAGATCCTGAAGCTCTCATGTTGGTCAATTTTTTGCCTTTAAGCACGTTTACAACCAAATCATTGCCTCTTGAGTGTTCTCCGATAACCTGACCCATGTAAATTTCCTCTCCCGGATCAACGAAAAACACACCTCTGTCCTGAAGTTTATCTATTGCATAGGCAGTAGTTGAACCGGTTTCCATAGAAATAAGAGAACCATTTATTCTTTCAGGAATTGTTCCTTTATGTGGTTCATAGGACTTAAATCGGTGTGTCATAACAGCTTCTCCTGCTGTCGCAGTAAGCACGTTATTTCTTAAACCGATCAAACCTCTGGCCGGAATATGAAACTCCAAATGCTGAAGATCACCTTTAGGTTCCATGATAGTCAACTCTCCTTTACGCTGAGTCACAAGTTCTATTACCTTACCTGCGCTGGTTTCAGGAACATCTACCACAAGCAATTCGATTGGCTCATGTTTCTTTCCATCAATTTCTTTAATCAACACCTGAGGCTGTCCTACCTGAAGTTCATAACCTTCACGACGCATAGTTTCAATAAGTACCGACAAGTGAAGAATTCCCCTTCCGAATACCAAAAACTTATCTTCTGAGCCGGTTTCTTTGACTCTAAGAGCCAGGTTTTTCTCAATTTCTTTAAACAACCTATCTCTCAAATGCCTGGATGTAACAAACTTACCTTCTCTACCAAAGAACGGAGAATTGTTTATAGTGAACAACATACTCATGGTAGGTTCATCAATAGCTATCCTTGGAACCTCCTGAGGATTTTCTGCATCCGTGATTGTGTCTCCGATCTCGAAATCTTCAATACCACTCACAGCACAGATATCTCCAGCTTTTACTGATGACACCCTTACTCTACCAAGACCTTCAAAAACCTGAAGCTCTTTGATTTTAACTTTTTTAACACTACCGTCAAGCTTTGTAAGCCCCATGTTAGCACCTTCTTTCAATTCACCCTGAAAAACCCTTCCGATGGCAATTCTACCAACGAAAGAAGAGTAATCAAGAGAGGTTATCTGAAGTTGAGGAATACCTTCCGGAGAAGGTGCCGCAGGTATATGTTCTATTATTGCGTCTAGCAATGGTATGATGTCTGTAGTTGGGGTTTTCCAATCAAGACCCATCCATCCATTTTTTGATGAACCATAAAGCGTTACGAAGTCTAATTGCTCTTCGGTAGCACCTAAATTGAACATCAGGTCAAAAACCGATTCCTGAACTTCATCAGGACGACAGTTTTCCTTATCAACTTTATTTACAACTACGATTGGTTTTAAACCAAGTCCTAATGCTTTTCCTAATACGAATCTTGTTTGAGGCATAGGGCCTTCAAAGGCATCTACAAGAAGTAAAACACCATCTGCCATTTTCAATACACGTTCTACCTCTCCACCAAAGTCGGCGTGACCAGGTGTATCGATGATATTAATTTTAACGTCTTTATATCTTACTGATACGTTTTTGGAAACAATGGTAATACCTCTCTCCCTTTCCAGGTCATTGTTGTCCAATATCAAATCGTTGAATTCCTGATTTTCTCTGAATAACTTAGAAGCGTGAATGATCTTATCTACCAGTGTGGTTTTGCCATGGTCAACGTGTGCGATGATGGCGACATTTCTGATGTTTTGCATTTTTTGTTTTTTAACGGAACTATTTCAAGATGCAAAAGTACGCATTTCCTTTTTATTTATAATGTGTGTCTTATAAAATAAATGTAAAATTTACTGAACGATATTTTTAAACCCTATTTCAGAAATTAAATTGCAAACCTTTTTACCTTAATTTTATTTTTATATTTGCCTTTCAAAATTGAACAAAGAATATGTCCCAAAAATTCAAAAGATATACAATCACCTCTGCTTTACCTTATGCTAATGGCCCGGTGCACATCGGACATTTAGCCGGAGTATATGTTCCAGCAGATATATACGTCAGGTATTTAAGGTCAAAAGGAAATGATGTAGCTTTTGTATGTGGTTCCGATGAACATGGAGTTCCAATCACAATAAGAGCCAAAAAAGAAGGAATCACACCTCAGGAAATTGTCAACAAATACCATGAAATGATCAAAGGATCTTTTCAGCAGTTTGGCGTTTCTTTTGATATATACTCCAGAACTTCTTCCAAAACGCACCATCAGACTTCCTCAGATTTTTTTAAAAAACTTTATGAAAAAGGATCTTTTGAAGAAATTACCACCGAACAATATTTTGACCCTAAGGCAAAACAGTTCCTTGCCGACCGTTATATAGTCGGAACCTGTCCCAAGTGTGGGAATGACAATGCCTATGGAGACCAATGCGAATCATGCGGTTCAACCTTGAGTCCTTCAGAGCTTATCAATCCTCATTCAACATTGAGCGGCGAAAAACCGATCATGAAAGAAACCAAACACTGGTAACTGCCACTCAACAAGTATGAAGGCTGGTTAAAGGAATGGATTCTAGAAGGACATAAAGAATGGAAATCCAACGTGTATGGACAATGCAAATCCTGGATAGACCAGGGCTTACAGCCAAGAGCTGTAACCAGAGACTTGGATTGGGGCGTTCCTGTACCTCTACCTGGCACAGAGGGAAAAGTTCTGTATGTATGGTTTGATGCGCCCATAGGATACATTTCGGCGACGAAAGATTTAGCCACGGAGAAAGGTCTTAACTGGGAGGATTATTGGAAATCAGAAGATACAAAACTTGTCCATTTTATAGGAAAAGATAACATCGTTTTCCATTGCATCATATTCCCCGCCATGTTAAAGGCAGACGGAAGCTATATTTTACCGGAAAATGTTCCCGCAAATGAGTTTCTAAACCTGGAAGGTAATAAAATATCAACCTCCCGAAACTGGGCAGTATGGCTGCACGAATATCTTGAGGAATTCCCGGGTAAAGCGGATGTACTACGTTATGTACTTTGTGCAAATGCACCCGAAACCAAGGACAATGACTTCACCTGGAAAGATTTCCAGGCAAGGAACAACAATGAACTTGTAGCCATTTATGGAAATTTTGTCAATCGTGCCGTTGTATTAACCCATAAGTGTTATGAGGGCAAAATACCTGCAAATGCGGCTTTCTATGATATTGACAACGAGGTATTAGGAAAACTAAAAGCCTTTCCTGATAAAATAGCCGCCTCCATTGAAACCTACCGTTTCCGTGAGGCTCTGGCCCATCTGATCGATCTTGCACGACTTGGCAACAAATACCTCGCTGATACCGAACCATGGAAGATCTTTAAGACAGATCCTGAACGCGTGGGCACTATACTAAACATAAGCCTTCAGATTGCAGCAAATCTGGCTATTTTGTCCGAACCGTTTATGCCGTTCACCTCCGAGAAATTAAAAAATATTTTATCAATGGGTGACTGGAAATGGACTGATGCGGGAGGGGTAAACTTATTGAATCAGGGTCACCAAATAAACCCTGCGGAATTACTGTTTGATAAAATAGAAGATTTTGTAGTAGACGCCCAGATTCAAAAACTCAATGACACCAAAAAGGCCAATGAATTGGAAGCCGCTGTTGTCCCGGATGCAAAGCCTGAAGCAAGTTTCGAGGATTTTACAAAAATGGATATCCGTGTGGCAACAATCCTGGAAGCTG
>JBKBXU010000372.1:0-3944 GCA_046313675.1 Cytophagaceae bacterium | reverse complement strand
CTAATAAAATTTTCTTTAGGGCTTAAACTCAAAGTGAAAAACATTTGTGTGTCTAAGGTCTAAATCACAAAAGTGGCCTGATTTGTTTTTGCTTAAGTTGTTAACAAATAAAAGGCTGTCTCAAATTACTGAGACAGCCTTTTACTTTATATACAAATATGTATGTATTATCTTGTTCCTGCTCCACCGCCTGGTTGATCAGCACCACCGGTTCCGCCACCTGCACCAGGTTGACCGGCACCATCATCTTGTTCGGCACCACCACCAGGTTGTTGACCCGGTTCTCTTGTTCCAGGTTGCTGACCCTGATCTTCTGCTCCAGGTTGCCGAGTTCCGGAACCTTCCCGACCACCTCTGGCTGTGCCGTTATCTCCGTCCATTTCTCCTTCCTGGCCATATCCTTCCTGCTGACGAGCTCCGTTATGAAGAGTGTCGTCATGGGCTCCATCTTCCCTGCCACCATCTTGTCTTGTTTCAGTTCTTGTTTGGTCGTCACCAGCGCTACCGCCACCGTTACAAGATGAAAACGTAATTGCTCCTATACCGAATAATATTACAAATACTTTTTTCATTTACCCTTTACATTGAATGTTCATTAGTAGAACAGGGCTCCTGAATTTTTGTTAAAGTATAACAGTAATTGTTTGTTTAACAGAAAGTTGTTAGGTGTTAAATTCCGATGTTTGGTGGAGTTCCACGTCAGGGTGTTTCTCTTTTACAACTTTAGATATCCATTCGCTTTCGGCAAAGAAAACAGGGTTTTCTTCCTTGTCAAAACCGATGTTGTTTCCTCGTGTAATCATGAATTCCTTAAGTGCGGCTGGGTTTTTGGAAGTTATCCAATAGGCCTTATAATAGTTGACATGACGGAAAGAACAGGAAGCCCCATATTCATGTTTCAGCCTGAATTGAATTACATCAAACTGTAAATCTCCCACGGTACCAATGACTTTTCTGTTTCCGGGCTGAAAGGTAAATAATTGGGCTACGCCTTCATCGGTAAGTTGTTCAACCCCCTTTTCAAGCTGTTTGGTTTTGAAAGGATCCTCGTTCACAATTTCTTTAAATAGCTCGGGGGAGAAGTTTGGGATTCCTTTAAAGAAAAATTCTTCGCCTTCCGTAAGGGTATCGCCAATTTTAAAATTGCCGGAATCGTATAAGCCAACCACATCTCCAGGCCAGGCCTCATCAATTACGCTCCGGTCATTGGCCATGAAGGAAGTTGGATTAGAAAATCGGATCTTTTTCTTTAAACGGGTATGGTAGTAAAATTTATTTCTTTCAAACTTCCCTGAGCAAATACGGCAGAAGGCAATACGATCGCGGTGTTTTGGATCCAGGTTTGCATGAATTTTGAATACAAAACCGCTAAAGTTTTTTTCTTCAGGCGAAATATTTCGCTCATCGGTAGGACGTGGCAGTGGAACCGGTGCTATGTCAATGAAGGTATCAAGAAGTTCACGCACGCCAAAGCTGCTTATTGCGCTTCCAAAAAATACGGGGGCTAAAAGACCTTCCCTGTACAGTGAAATGTCAAGGTTTTCATATAAGTCTTCAATTACATCCACATCCTCACGAAGTATCTTTGCATGTCGTTCTCCTACATAAGAGTCTATTTCCGGGTCGTTAATGTCGTTAATGGAAATTACATCTTTGGCCAGAGAAGTTTTATTTGCAGAAAAAAGGTTTATTTTTTTCTCATAAAGATTATACACACCTTTCAGGTCATTGCCCATTCCAATGGGCCATGACAAGGGTCTTACGCTAATTGACAACTTCTCTTCAAGCTCTTCCAGTAGGTCATAAGGGTCGCGGCCTTCCCGGTCAAGTTTGTTTATGAAAATGATTACCGGGGTGTTTCTCATCCGGCAAACCTTCATTAAACGTTCCGTTTGTTCCTCAACTCCTTTTACACAATCCACAACCAGGATTACACTGTCTACTGCGGTTAATGTTCGGTAGGTATCTTCGGCAAAATCCTTGTGACCGGGGGTGTCGAGAATATTTATCTGATGGTCTTTGTAGAAAAAACCCATAACAGAGGTTGATACTGATATACCCCTTTGCCGTTCAATTTCCAGAAAATCGGAAGTGGCAGATTTGGTTATTTTATTGCTCTTAACAGCTCCGGCTGTTTGAATAGCCCCTCCAAAAAGGAGAATTTTTTCTGTCAAAGTTGTTTTTCCGGCATCCGGGTGACTTATAATTGCAAACGTCCTTCTTTTATTTATTTCTTCCTTTAGGCCCATTAAGAGTTTTTTTATGTTACAGCCTGCAAGTTAGTGAAGAATTAAGAATTAAGAACGGCAAGAATGGAAAAATGAAATTGAAGGGGCGGAAATGCAGAAAATAACATAAATTAATCAAGTGAATTATTTTATTTTCTGCACCAGGCATTTCAGGTGTCTATCAAAAAGTTGTCTGATTATTTATAAAATCAACAGCAAGCGTTATTTCACTTTTAGAAGTTAAACCTTGCTCCAAGGCCTACCTGGCCAAGCATTCCGAATCTGTCCAGAACCATTGTGTAAATAGTTGCATCAAGAAATATGGATATAGGCACATCCGGGATGGTGAATTCAAGGCCTGCTACCATATCTAATCCGAAATCCGGGTCATTGACATGCATAATTTCATTGGCATAGAAATTTCCTACATGCCATACCTGATAGTGGTAGCTGTATCGCCTGTTTCGCAATTGAAGACCTCCTCCGTAATACCACTGTAATCCGGGTATATCTAACAGGTCGTTATGAATAAGGTAATGAAGCTGAATAGCAATAGCGTACCTATGATCTAAATGATATGGGTGGTGGTATGGATAATTGTATTGATGATGGTGATGAGGCCTGTGATGATAAAAACGGTCTCTATAATACCTGTCCGAATACCACCATCCTGCCGGACGTCCAACGCTTAATTCCAGAGCCTTGTTATCTCCGAAGTATTTTTTAATAGATATTCCGGAAGGGTCACCACCTCTGACACCGATCCCCCAGTTTTTATCGGAACTATATGTTCCTTTATTATTTCCAGACGATGTATTATCTCTGGATGTGGATGAAGATTTTGATGACGTACGACTATTATTAGCGGAGTTATTTTTTGCAGGTCTATCTTCACTAAGGTATTTAGCGCTTACAAACCCCTCTTTGTATTGACCATTTTTATCTTTGTATCGTACTTTGTACCACTCCGGATTAGATTTATCAACCACCTCAACACGGCTGCCTTGTGGTAAACTTTCTACTACATTGTCTCCTACGGATGGATTTTTTCTCATGTTCACGCCGCTTTGTGGGTTGACGTATAAATTCTGAGCAAAGGTATTGTTGCTTAAAAAAATGAATAGTGTAACTAAAGATATATAAAGTGTCTTCATGATTTTTTCTGTAAGGTCGGACAAGTTAATAAGGAGGCAGAAAATAACAAAAGAAGCTTGAGTAAAAATTTTTATAAATAAACTACATATAGTACCATTTATGGCCTTATTGGCTATGGAGCTAAAGTTAGGATGTATGCATTACGTAGTAAGAAAAAAAATTTAAAAAAAATATGTTTGGGATGTTGCCTTTTAATTGCCAATAATTAACTTTGCAGTCCCAAATGAGAATGCGGGAATAGCTCAGTTGGTAGAGCGCGACCTTGCCAAGGTCGAGGCCGCGGGTTCGAATCCCGTTTCCCGCTCATAATAAGAACGTAGCTGATGGCTACGTTTCTGCTTTAAAGCAGTGAATGAACTACTAAACATCTGAAAATTTCAGATAAAGGCAATGCCGGGGTGGTGGAATTGGTAGACACGCAAGACTTAAAATCTTGTGTCCATTAGGACGTGCGGGTTCAAGTCCCGCCCCTGGTACAAATAGACAGAGTGAGAGTGAGGGATGAGAGTGAGGATATCTTCGCTCTCGATAATCACACTCACTCTGTTATTTTTTTATTAG
>JBKBXU010000371.1:0-3967 GCA_046313675.1 Cytophagaceae bacterium | reverse complement strand
AAACATGGCAAACATCGCCAAAAGCACAAAAAAACATTTAACTTTCATAAGATAATGGTTTTGATTTAGTTAAAGGTATAACTTTAATAAATAACCCCCAAAGAAAATCAACTCTGCCTGATCATCTTTTTAACCATCTTTTAATCTCACCCAGATATTTTCCCTTTATATCCTCCCGTTAGAGAAGAAAAATCATCATATATACGCATGAAAAAATTATCTTTATTCTTCTCGCTTTGGGCTATAGGAGCCTTATTAGCATTATCTTCCTGCGACAAGGAAACAGACACACCAAAACCAGCCCTATCCATATCCTTTCTTCATGGAATAGCCAAAGGAGCTACTGTTGAAATAGAAGAGGGTGAAAGCAAAACAGTAGAATGGATTGCCAATAAAGGTGGAAGCAATTTGAAAACCTTTGATGTGCTTATAAATGGAACCGGAAGGTACGTCAACTTCAACAACGGAAACCAAAAAACACTTTCCGGAAGCGAAAGAGATCGTTATCAGGACAAAATAGACCTTTCAAGTGAAGGAACCTATGTCTTCAGGGTTACGGACAATGATGGAAATACGGCTGAGACATCTGTAACCATAAAAAGAAAAGCTCCGGATGCAGGTGTCCATGAGAGAACCATTATTCTAATGGGAGGACAGACCAATACCACCAACGGAAGTTTCTACAATGCCCATGGCCATCAAACGTATACTCTTGCTCAGGCAAAAGCTAATTCTGCCCTGATTGACCTTGTGTATTACTATGGAGCCAACAACCTTGCTACGGTAGCCGCTCCATCTAACTCCCAGGCTCAAACAATGTATAATAGTTCAACAAGTGGTATTGCAACCTGGTCTGTAAAAAATGTAACAAAATTTAAACTTACTACCATGAGCGAAACGGCTTTCAATGAACTGAAAACTTCTGCAGGAATAGATGCACAGACTTCAGGTGCTGTAGATACTGACGTAAAGAACCTTACCCTGGGAAAAGTATTTGCCTTTGAAACTGCTAATGGAAAAAAAGGACTTGCACTTGTAAGCGGCTTAGCAACAGGAGGAACGGGATCAATAACATTAAAAATTAAGTTTCAGAAGTAATAAAAATTGTTAAACAACAAAGCACAAGGGGTTCTCCTTTGTGCTTTTTTTTGCTTTATTTTGATGGCAAAAAGAACCTTTGAAAAAACTCGCATATGAAAGGCATTTACTCCATCGTGTTTCTGATCATTTCTAATATTTTCATGACCTTAGCCTGGTATGGACATCTTCAGTTTAAGAAATTTACCTGGCTAGGAGGTTTAGGGCTTTTCGGAATTATCATGATTAGCTGGGGAATGGCATTTTTCGAATATCTCTTTCAGGTGCCAGCAAATCGCATCGGATTTGACGGACACGGAGGCCCTTTTTCCCTTTTTCAATTAAAAATTATTCAGGAGGCTGTCTCCCTTATTGTATTTACGTTCTTTGCTATTTACATTTTTAAAACAGATAAGCTGGCATGGAATTACATTGTTGGTTTTATTTTTATAATTTTAGCAGTCTTCTTCGTATTTAAAAAATGGTGAGAAGAAATATTTTTTAGTAAGACATTGTATGACAGAATATCAGGAAAAAGTTAATGAGGTTTTGGAAGAAGCCGGAAAAATAGTGATCGGGCAAAAACACCTGCTTCACCGTCTTTTAATTGGCTTATTTACAAATGGCCATATCTTACTTGAAGGTATGCCCGGATTGGCAAAAACACTGACGGTAAACACGCTGGCAAAAATCCTGAATCTGAACTTTCACAGAATCCAGTTTACCCCTGATCTTTTACCTGCAGATCTTGTAGGAACCATGATCTATAATCAGCATAAATGTGAATTTGAAGTAAAAAAAGGGCCTGTCTTCGCCAATATAATTCTTGCAGATGAAATCAACCGCTCACCTGCAAAGGTACAGTCTGCTTTGCTGGAATGTATGCAGGAAAAACAGGTGACCATAGGAGAGGAAACCTTTATCCTGGACCGTCCATTTCTGGTTCTGGCAACACAAAATCCAATTGAACATGAAGGAACCTTTCCCCTTCCCGAAGCTCAAATTGACCGTTTTATGATGAAGGTATTTCTGAACTATCCTGATAAAGCCACAGAGATGCAGGTTATGCGAAAAATGTCGGACATGAGCTTCAACTATACGCCGAAGAAAATTCTTAATAAAGCCGACATTTTTGCCATAAAGGACATAATCAATAAAATTACCATTTCCGAAACCCTTGAAAATTATATCCTTGAACTGATTTTTGCTACCCGTGAGCCGGAGTCATATGGCCTAAGTGACATTAAAGATTATATACTTTTCGGTGCCTCACCAAGAGCTACCATAAACCTGCATCTGGCTGCCAGAGCCAATGCCTTTCTTAATAAACGGGATTACGTATTGCCGGAAGACATTAAAGACGTCGCGCATGATGTGCTCAACCATCGGATCATACTAAATTATGAAGCAGAAGCGGATGGAATCAGCAGCCGTCAGATTGTTGATAGTATTTTACGAAAGGTGAATATTACTAATATCCGGTGATTGATGATGCGTTTTTAATTCTTTTAGTTAGCGTATAAAATCATAATATATGGCTGACCTTTATCACGATAAATACAAAGTGTCATCTAACCGCCTTAAAGGTTGGGATTATGGAAGTAATGCTTTCTACTACATCACTATATGTACAGGTAACAGAGAATGCTTTTTTGGAGAAGTCAAAGATGGCAAAATGCATTTGTCAGAAACAGGGCTAATTGCTCATAACAATTGGGTACAGACAGCAAATATGTTTGATTTTGCCAAACCTGACCGATTTGTAGTCATGCCAAACCACATACATGGAATAATTCAAATTGAAAAATCTGTAACGTTTGAAAAGCTGAATACGGAAAAGGAAGATTTTTATTCTGTAGAGACGCGATTAATCGCGTCTCTACAGAATAAAAATCTTCCCACAAACAAACCTTCTTCTGATCAGAATAAAGGAGGGATTACTGGAAATGCCAACCCTATGTTACATGATAATCTTGCAAGAATTATCCGATGGTATAAAGGACGTACCACTTTTGATGCCCGAAAAATAAATCATGAATTTTTCTGGCAATCCAGATACCATGACAGCATTATTCGTGATGAAAACTCCTATAAAAATATTTGTTTATATATTGATAATAATCCTCAAAACTGGAACGAGGATGAACTTTATAGATAAACCAAAAAAAATCCCGAACATCGCATAAATGTTCGGGGTTTTTTGTTCTAATAAATTCCTTATTTATTACCAGCCAATTTCATTTTTTTAGCATCCTGCTTCACCTCAAGAAAATTATTCTCCATATTGGCATCGGCGGTTTCCATATTAGGATCCAGACGGAACTCCTTCACAGGCTTATCGGCAACAAACATTTTCGTTACTTTCTTATCATTTTTCCTCCATACCTCTACCGGTATCCTTCTAATTTCTGAAGTATTATCGTGATAAACCATTTCAACGATCAAAGGCATTATTAAACCACCTTCATTTTTAAAAGTAATTTCATAAAAATGCAGTTCCCTATCCACAAGCTGTTTATCCATACTGTTTAGCTTATCGTAGATCTGACCGAAATTGTATTTTGTGCCGGATGTGTCCTTCACAGAAGGCTTACTATCCTTATCAATTACCTGATATTTCAGGTTGTCCATGGCGATATCAACATGGTCGGTCGTGTAAAACCATCCCCGGAAAAACCAATCAAGATCAACGGCTGATGCATCCTGCATAGAGCGGAAAAAATCTGCCGGAGTTGGGTGCTTAAATGCCCAGCGCCTGCAATATTCTTTAAAGGCATAGTCAAAAAGCTCTTTTCCCATGACCGTTTCCCGGAGTATATTCAATGCTGATGCTGTTTTACCATAGGTAATATTGCCCATTTGGTTGATGGATTCCGGGTTTGTCATAATT
>JBKBXU010000370.1:0-4039 GCA_046313675.1 Cytophagaceae bacterium | reverse complement strand
TTATCAGCAAAGCTAAAATAAAAGTAAGGAGAATGGTAAATTGATATGACATAAAATCTCAACGAAAGTTATCAGGTAAAGTTTATTTGTCCATAAAACCTTTATATGACTCAATGGTTGTTTTATAAGGAGGAGTTGATATATGTTAAGTAATGCTGCCACAGGAATACCACCCATAGATTTTTATGCCCCCCCTCAAACAGACCTTGCTACGTTTGCCATGGGATGTTTTTGGAAGCCGGACGCCTTATTTGGAGGCATCGAGGGAGTTGTCCGTACAAGAGTCGGTTACGCTGGAGGCACCTCTCCAAATCCCAGGTATAATAACATAGGCGACCATATGGAATGCGTACAGATCGATTTCGTACCAGGCCTTATTAGTTACGAATCCCTGGTTATGATGTTTTTGCAGCACCATAACCCATCCAGGGAGGATACTAAAAAACAATATTCTTCAGGCATATTCTATCATTCCGACGAGCAACACAGGTTGGTATCGAAAATAATGGATGAAATAGAAAATAAACATAAGATTATCACCAAAGTATTCCCGTATAGAAAAATTTTCCTTGCGGAAGACCGTCACCAGAAATATAAGCTTCAGCGGAACGCAGTTTTATTTAATGAATTTAAAAATATCTATTTCAATTTCTGTGACATTATCAACTCAACAGCAGCAGCACGCATAAATGCATTTTTAGGTGGATACTACCCCGGAGAATATCTGATGAAAGAAATAGACCGGTATGGCTTATCCGCCAAAGGAATAAAAGAGCTTATTTCCCGAATAGAAAAGGAATCGGTGTAGGAATTCTGTCTTCCTGAAATCAGGCCACAGAGGTTTCCATTTGTTTCTCTGGAACGATGTCTTCTCGTCCAAATCTTTTCAAGGTTCTGTAATGAGATTTTGTAGCCTCCCAAAACGTCCTGTTCTCAATATAAGGCAACCCGTACTCATGAGCTGTAGCCTTTACTATTTTAGAGATGGCAGGGTAATGGATATGGCATATTTTAGGAAACAGATGATGTTCTACCTGCATATTTAAGCCACCGCAGAACCAGGTTGCCCAGAATTTTCCGGTAGAGAAATTGGCTGTAGTTTTCATTTGATGAGCAGCCCAGGCTTCCTGAATGTCTCCTTGTGCATCCGGCTCCGGAAATTCGGTATCTTCTACTACGTGTGCCAATTGAAAAACCAGTCCCAGCACCCATCCTTCAGCCAGGTGCATAGCAAAAAAACCTATAACAAATTGCCACCATGCAAGATCTAATACAACCAAAGGTATGATAATAAACATGGTATAATAAACCGCTTTGAAGAAAAACAAGTTAAATATTTCTCCTTTTGGTGGCTTTGAGTTATCGTAGCTCCCGATCTGCTTTTTAAAGAATTTTATATAATCTTTTCTGAATACCCAGGAAAGACTTGCCAGACCATAAAGCAGGAATGCATAGATGTGCTGATACTTTTGAATATTTTTTCTCTTTTCGTGTATACACAATCTGACAAGCCCGGGTGCAACGTCCAGATCCTCATCGTGCCCATGAATATTGGTATAGGTATGATGTATTACATTATGAGTAATATTCCACACATAGGAATTCGCCCCAATAACATTAAAAACCAATCCAAGCACTTTGTTAAGCGTATTGTTGGAAGAATATGAACCATGAATAGCGTCATGACAAACATTGAACCCTATAAAAGCCGTCACCATTCCAAGTAATATTGCCATTACCAGCATTACTACCGGCGAAAAGATGCCAGAAATAATCAGCGCATAAAGGCTTACAAAAGAACCCAAAAAGAAAATGGTTTTTAACACCATTAACCAATTCGCATTTTTAGAAAGGTTATTCTCCTTAAAGTATTCATCGACACGCAAACGAACGGCTGCGAAAAATTCTGAACGAGGAACATTTTTAAATCTAACTTTCCCTGACATGTTAAAATATTTTAAAATACATTACTTAGAAAAATAAATAATTAAACCTTTTTATCCAATACGTCAAGATGTTGGCTATCATTCCGGAGTGTTAAATTAAAAGTTAATCCTGAATACTCCAGCACATACAAACCTAAATTTGTGTGATGAAACATATCCATAAGTTTCAAATCATAATTTAAAAGCGTTGCCAGCAAAATACGTATCGCCCTGCCATGCATACATATCAAAATTACTTCTTCATTTTCTTTTTTCAAAATGATATTCATCACTACCTTCAATCGTGCCTGAACATCAAGTGGGCTTTCACCACCTTCAATGCACTTATCCAGCTCGCCTCTACCCCAGGCTTCCAGCATAGTCCAATAGTATTCCGTATCTTCTGCACATATTATTTTGCCATCCTTTTCTCCCCAGCTGATTTCATTTAATCCGGCATAGGATTCATAAGGTATTCCCTTATCAATAAAACTCTGAACTGATTGAACTGTTCTTTTTAATGCGGAAGTGTAAATTTTATCAAAGGGGGTATCCTTATACTTTTTAAAAAAAGCAGCAGCCTGTGCTCTACCTGTTTCATTCAAATCTGAATCTACACGACCACCCTGAACGATCCCTTTTAAATTGTAATCCGTCTGCCCGTGTCGTATAAGATAAATTTTTTTGCTGTTCAATTTTATCCTACTTTTGTGCTGTTTATGCAAATATACAATGATTAATACGAAAGTAAGCCTTTCTGAACTTAATAAATTCGCTCAAAACACCCTCATTTCATACATAGGTATTGAAATAACAAAGCTGACCGAAGAAAAAATTCATGGTAAAATGCCTGTAGATCAGCGTACACATCAACCAATGGGCATTTTGCATGGTGGAGCCTCTGTTTGTCTGGCCGAAACGCTTGGAAGTATTGGATCCAGTCTTTGCATAGATCAGTCAACTCATTTTCCTGTAGGTTTAGAGATTAATGCCAACCATGTTAAAAGCGTCTCCTCCGGTTATGTATATGGCGAAGCAACGCTTATACATTGTGGAAAAAAGACGCACATCTGGGACATCAGGATTAACAATGAACAAAATGAGCTTGTTTGTATAAGCAGGCTTACAGTGGCAATAGTAGAAAAAAAACGGCAGGCGGTATAATGGCCCTTAATAAAATTTCGGCACCAACCTTAGTACAACTTCTTAATGCTCATTTGCATAATTCCGTGGAAAATAAATATGCTTTTTCTGCCTGGCGTCTGCCCGGAATGCAGGAATACCATATCCTTTATGGGCCTTCAGAAGATCTAAAAGAAAATTTCCTTCCGGAAAATGCAAACACAGGTTTTTGCTTCTACCCTTTTGAGGCAAAAAATGAACGCACAGGCTTCTTTATCAAGCAAAAATTACACGTCAGGGTAAATGCTTCGGGAGAAGTGCTTTATTCCAGCAGCAAGGAAGGAAAAGACCTTTTGAGCGAAAACCAAACCAATTTCTATCAAGGCGAAAATATCCGGTTTGCCTCAAATGATGCCAATTTCCATAAAACCGTAGCCCTTGCCATTCAATCCATTGAACAATCACCTGTCCTTAAAAAAGTTGTGCTGGCCCGAAACAAAGAAGTAAGCACTCCTAATGTTGATCCTGCATTAATTTTTAAAAACCTTAGTAATAAATACCCAAACGCATTTATTTCCCTGACCAGCCACCCCATTGCGGGAACATGGATAGGTGCATCACCGGAAATTCTGGTATCTGTTGATAAAAACAAAATATTTAGAACCGTTGCTCTGGCAGGCACTCAAGCTGCCTCCTCCACTCCTTCTGAAGCCGTTTGGACGCAGAAAGAAATAGAGGAACAGGCTTTGGTAAGCAGGTACATCATTAACTGCTTTAAGCATATTCGGCTAAGGGAATTTGAAGAAGATGGTCCTGAAACTATAAAAGCAGGTAACCTTTTTCATCTTAAGACTTCATTCTCTGTAAATACACGTGAAGTAAACAACCCCCAACTTGGTGGAGAAATGCTCCAACTACTTCATCCTACTTCTGCTGTCTGTGGTATGCCTAAAGAAGAAGCATCCGATTTTATAAATAAAAATGAAAAAATT
>JBKBXU010000369.1:0-4078 GCA_046313675.1 Cytophagaceae bacterium | reverse complement strand
ATGGAACAAAATGATCCGGAAAAGAAAATTCCGCTTAAGCGGTTTGGTGAGCATCAGGAACTTGCAAACCTGGCTTCCTACCTGATATCTGATTATTCCTCGTATGTAAATGGGGAAGTCGTGACCATAGATGGTGGGGAATGGCTGAAAGGAGCAGGAGAGTTTAATGTCTTTGATGAAGTTTCTTCTTCTGAGTGGGATGAAATTGAAAAGCAGGTGAGGGGAAAGTGATGTGGATACCACTTTTTACAAAATGGGATGGTGAAGTTTGTAAAACGTTTTCCATTTTAGATTTTATAAGATACATATTTTTAAAAGAAAACTTGTGAAAATGAGAATTAAAAGCCTTATAGTATTTTTTTTGTTTGCCTGTACCTGGTCAGAAGCGCAAATAGCATTAGGGGTAAAGACAGGAATGAATTTTTCTACTTTAAATACTGAGACCTCGGATACAGATAGGCGGATGCGGTTGGCTACCCATGTAGGTATTACTTCTTTATTTGGCTTGCCCTGCATTCATAAGCGGCTATCGCTTCAGCCTGATTTGCTTTATTCTTCTCAGGGCAGCATGTTCAATTACGAGACTGAAGGTACTGATCCTACTTTTGGAAGATATACGGTAGAAGGAGATGCCATGGTTCGAACAAACTTTATAAACCTGAATCTCCCACTCCGGTTTACCGGTGGACTTGAAAATTTTGGGTATTATTTTCTGCTTGGACCCTATGTTGGTTATTGGGCATCAGGCAACTATGACCTTTCGGCAAACATGTCAGCAGGCTTTTTTAATTTTCCATTTAACCAGTCCCAGCGTTTTGACCTGACTGAAAACGATCACAGCCGCTGGGATTATGGTGTTTGTACAGGTTTGGGCTTACGATTTCCTGCCGGTCCCGGCGATTTTCAGATAGAAGTAAGGTATAATCATGGCTTTGTTAATAATATAGATTTTGCCATCCCGGCGGTGGATGGGGTATTTGGTGGGATGAATTTCCGGGAATCTTCAGCCAACCGGGTTCTGGCGGCTTCAGTTGCTTATCTCATCCATTTGAAATAGCTCAGAGGGAAATAGGAATGGGTTTTTTATAGATTTTCAGCTACTTATACTATTGTATTAAAAAAAATAAAAAATCTTTAAACTTGCTTTGTTATTAAAAAGTAATTCCAGTAAATTTGCATTCCCAAATGGGGGAGATTGTCCGATGGTGTAATTGGCAACACGTCTGGTTTTGGTCCAGAAGAGTCCAGGTTCGAGACCTGGTCGGACAACTTAAATAAATAATTAATCCCGGAACGCCGGGATTAATTATTTTAGCATCCTTAGTCTGATATGTCATACATCAAAATTTTTTCCGGAACCAACTCTCGCTATCTGGCTCAAAAAATAGCTGATTCTTACGGTAAGCCATTGGGATCTGTTACCCTGAAGCGTTTTAGTGATGGAGAAATATCTGTTAGCTTTGATGAATCTGTAAGGGGAGCGGATGTATTTTTGATACAATCTACTTTTCCTAATTCAGACAACCTGATGGAGCTTCTGCTTATGGTAGATGCGGCCAGAAGAGCTTCGGCGGCATATGTAACTGTAGTTATACCATATTATGGATATGCCAGACAGGATAGAAAAGACAAACCAAGGGTTCCAATAGCTGCAAAATTGGTAGCTAACCTTCTTTCTGCTTCAGGAGCTGACCGCTTGATGACCTGTGACCTTCATGCAGGACAAATTCAGGGATTCTTTGATTTTCCTGTTGACCATTTGGACGGAGCGGCCATTTTCGTTCCTTATTTGAAATCACTTAATCTGGAAAATCTGCTTTTCGCTTCTCCGGATGTAGGAGGTGTGGCAAGGGCAAGAAGTTTTTCTCAATACCTGGGTGTAGATCTGGTAGTTTGTGATAAACACAGGAAAAAGGCAAATGAGATAGCTTCTATGCAATTAATAGGGGATGTGGAAGGTTCTAATGTTGTATTAATAGATGACCTTGTTGATACAGGGGGAACTATTTCTAAAGCTGCAAAGCTTATCCTTGATAAAGGAGCAAAAAGTGTTCGGGCTATTTGCACCCATCCTGTATTGTCAGGTGATGCTTACAAAAATATTAATGGATCTGTTTTGGAAGAATTGGTAGTTACAGACACTATTCCTTTGAAAGAGCAGTCAAAGAAAATTAAAGTACTTTCTACGGCTGATCTTTTTGCCAAAGCCATCAGAAAAATTCAGGATAACGAATCCATAAGTTCGCTTTTTATTTAAATTCATATAAACAAACAAAAAAATGAAAACAGTAGAGATTATAGGGTATAAAAGAGCAAATCTCGGTAAAAAAGACTCTAAAGATTTAAGAGACGGTTCAAACGTTCCTTGTGTATTGTACGGTGGAAAATCGCAATTGCATTTCCATGTACCGGCATTTTTATTTAAAGATGTTGTTTACACTCCAGACTCTCCAAAAGTTTTGATTAACCTTGAAGGTAATACATATGAAGCAATTCTACAGGAAGTTCAATTTCATCCTGTAAATGAAGTAATTCTTCATGCTGACTTCCTTGAACTTGTTGCTACTAAAGAAGTAAAAGTTGAAGTTCCTGTTAGATTAGTTGGAACTGCTCCTGGCGTAGTAAAAGGGGGTAAACTTATTACCAATTTGAAGAAAATTAAAATTAAATCTCTTCCTAAGAATATCCCTGATGGTATCGAACTTGATATCTCTGGTTTGGAATTAGGTAAGTCCATTAAAGTATCCGCCATAACTCCTGGTAAATATGCGATCTTGAACAACAAATCTCTTCCGGTTGCTACTGTGGAGATTCCAAGAGCACTTAAAGGACAGCAGGGTGCTGCAGAATAAGAATTCTTAACAATTTCCTTTTATTGAGAGTTGCCTCTAATGGGGCAACTCTTTTTTTTATTTCATATTCCAGGTTTAAGTCGATTTTTATATTTTTGTTGTATGAAGTATCTCATTTGTGGCTTAGGAAATATTGGTCCGGAATACGAATTGACCCGGCATAATATAGGTTTTTTAATTTTGGATCGATTGGCTGATCGCCTTGAAGTCAAGTTTGAAATTGGAAGACATGCCTACCATGCAGAAGCCAAATTCAAAGGGAGGGTTCTGATACTTGTCAAACCTACAACGTTTATGAATCTTAGTGGTAAGGCTTTTAGTCACTGGATGAATTCAGAAAAAATTCCCTTGGAAAATTCCATTGCCATTACAGATGATATTGCCTTGCCTTTTGGTAAAATCAGAATCAAAGGGAAAGGCTCTAATGGAGGGCACAATGGCCTGGGTGATATACAATCGGTCTTAGGAACCGATGTTTATCCGCGTATGCGAATTGGTGTGGGGAATGATTATCCCAAAGGACGTCAGGCAGAATATGTGCTTAGCCGCTTTCCTGCCGATGAAATGGGTGAATTGCCGGATTTATTGGATAAATGCTGCGATGCGGTTCTTTCCTTTGTAAGCATAGGTATGGAAAGGACGATGAATACGTTTAATACGAAAGGGTAAACTAAATATTAGTTCATAAATAAAACTTAATACATCGGTTTTAATACACTTGTTTTATAGAAGAATGAGAAGAAGTTTCGGTCTTCCATAATCTCCTTATAATTGTATGTTTTGCTATTATATAAAATAACAGCTTTTTCATCATTCATAAGCAATGGCTTTAAATCCTCCCATTTTACATAACATACAGGCATAAGGATTCCTCTGATGTTGATATCTGGAGGAATATAATAACAGATCCCTTTCAAGTTATATTTTTTGTTTTGCCCCTCACTATTAAACGATATTTGTTGGATGAGTTCAAGATCAACAAACTCTTTTACAGGGTAATATCCATTATGTATCATGCGCCATTTTTCTTCTTTAAATATATTTTCTCCTGTGTAAAAAACAGGGGCCTGTATATCTTCTTTAGCTATATAATACTTCGCATCATATCTTACTGTATCACCGCTTTTGTAAGAGCTTCCTGCTTTAAAATCAGGCACATGAATGTCAATTGACATCACATCATTTATTTCTTCAATACTCAGTGTTTTCTTAAAGTTTTCATCTTT
>JBKBXU010000368.1:0-4138 GCA_046313675.1 Cytophagaceae bacterium | reverse complement strand
TAAATAAGTGGGCAATCGCGATATAATTAAGCTTTTAAAACTTGCATCTTCATTGATGGAGTTGCATGATGAAAATCCATTTAAGATCAGGCAATATCAAAATGCTGTTTTTAAACTCGAGAAAGTAACTAATAGCCTTGCTGCTTTGTCAGAAGAGGAGATTGCCGGACTTGAGGATTTGGGAAAAAGTATGGCTTCAAAGATTTCATCTTTGATTCATACAGGTACATTTCCTGATTTATCGTTACTTCTGGAAAAAACACCTCCCGGAGTCATTGAAATATTGAACATTAAAGGCGTAGGCCCTAAGAAGGTTCGTATTCTGTGGAAGGATTTGAATATTTTGTCTCCGGCTGAATTGTTGGTGGCATGCAATGAAAACAAGGTTGCTGCAGTAAAAGGATTTGGTGCTAAGACACAGGAAACCATAAAACAATCGCTGTTATTCATGGATCAGCAGAAAGGCAGGTTTCTATATGCAGAAGTGGAGAAGTTGGCCTTGGAGCTTGAAAAGCTTGTTAAAGCGTCAGGCTTTGTTGCAGATGCCTCTGTTTCCGGTGAGATCCGGAGAAAAATGGAGATTGTAGAGTGCATACAAATTATAGCTGCCAGCGATTCTCCGATAGGCCTGCATGAATTTCTGGACCAACAGAGTTTTCTTGTGAAAAACTTGCCAGAATCAGGCCCTTTTGTCTGGAGGGGAGCGTATGAATCATTAGGCCTGAAAGTAGAGGTTAAAATTTACCCACCCGAAGTTTATGGAGGGAAATTATATCTCCATTCTGCTTCAAGGGAACATTTATTGCAGGAGACAGAGCCCGGGAAGAATTTCTATACCTTAATTTCATCCAAAGCCTTTCCTTCAGAGGAAGCAATTTTTGATCATCTTAATTTGTCATTTATCGAACCGGAATGTCGGGAAGGTGGAGAAGAGCTTCATTTATGCAGAGAAGGTCAATTTCCTTGTCTTGTGAGTTATAGCGATCTGAAAGGAATTTTGCATAATCACACCACGTATAGTGACGGTGCTAATACACTGGAAGAAATGGCTGTGTATTGTAAAGATATGGGAATGGAATACGTGGGTATTTCAGACCATTCCAAAACCGCCTTTTATGCCAATGGCCTGAAAGAAGATCAAATCATAAAGCAGCATCAGGAAATAGATGCACTGAATAAGAAGCTTTCCCCTTTTAAAATTTTTAAGGGCATAGAATCAGATATTCTTAATGATGGTTCATTAGATTATGATGATGCGGTTTTGGCAAGTTTCGATTTTATAGTAGCGTCCATACACAGCAATTTAAACATGTCCGAAGACAAAGCGACACAAAGGTTGATAACTGCCATTGAGAATCCTTATACGAGCATTTTAGGGCATGCTACAGGACGACTGTTGCTCCGAAGGGAAGGTTATCCGATCGATCACAAAAAAGTTATTGATGCATGTGCTGCTAATAATGTGGTCATAGAGATAAATGCCAACCCACGCAGGCTTGATATGGATTGGCGTTGGGTTAAATATGCTGTAAGTAAAGGTGTATGGATAAGCATTAATCCTGATGCGCACAGTACAGAGGGATACCACGATATGCAGTATGGTGTACATATAGGGAGAAAGGGTTGTCTTCCTAAAGATATGACGTTTAATGCCCTGCCATTAGTCGAGGTTAGTAAGTTTTTCGAGAGTAAGAAAAAAACTGTTGGAGTTTAAATGCCTAAGATTTTAATTATTCGTTTTTCTTCCATTGGGGATATCGTCCTTACAAGTCCTGTAATCAGAAATATACGTAAACAGGTGAGTGATGCGGAGGTGCATTATTGCACAAAAGCAGCCTACAGGAGCATTGTAGAAAACAATCCTTACCTGCATAAAGCGTATTATCTGGACAACAATATGGGGGAGCTTATCCAGGAGCTGCAAAAGGAAAAATACGACTATGTAATTGACCTGCACAACAGCTTTCGGTCAGCTCAGATACGACTTCAGTTGAAGGGGAAATCATTTGTATTTGATAAGTTGAACCTGAAGAAGTGGGTATTTGTAAATTTTAAAATCAATAAGCTTCCTGATGTTCATATCGTGGACAGGTATATGGATACAACAAAAAGCCTGGGCGTGGAGAATGACTACCTTGGCCTAGACTATTTTATTCCAAGTGCAGATGAAGTAAAGACTGAAAACCTTCCTGAAAATTTCAGAGAAGGATATGTTGCTTTTGCCATAGGGGCACAACATTTTACCAAACGGCTTCCTGTCCATAAGCTCATAGAGTTTTGTGAAAAAATAAACCAGCCTGTCGTACTTCTGGGAGGAAAAGAAGATACGCATTCCGGAGATTTAATTGAGAAATACTTTGATGAAAAAGGAATTGGTAAGTTGATTTACAATGCCTGTGGCAAGTATAACCTGAATCAGTCTGCATCGCTTGTCAAGCAAGCCCGAATAGTCTTTTCGCATGACACCGGATTAATGCATATTGCTGCAGCTTTTAAAAAGGAGGTTTACTCTATTTGGGGAAATACGACTCCTGCTTTAGGGATGTATCCTTATCTGACTAAATACCATGTTCTGGAGAATAATAACCTGGATTGCAGGCCATGTTCGAAATTAGGGTATGAGCGCTGTCCAAAGGGGCATTTTAAGTGCATGGAAGAAAATATGCCTGATTTTGACCTTAATTAATCCAGGTTTGCAAAAAAAACCAGGAGACGGTAAGTCCGTCTCCTGGAATTAATAACCTTAACTTGATTGTACCCCGACAATCGAATTTATAACGCTATATACTATATTAAAATTCTAAATGGGCAAAAAAAACCCCCGAAGAGTTCGGGGGATAGGTGCATGATCGTGAAATAATAGTAAAATATTTTTATATTCTCTGGACGTTCACTGCGTTAACGCCTTTTTTACCTTCTACTATTTCAAAGGAAACTTTGTCGTTCTGATCGACTTTTTCCTTTAAACCTGTTACATGGACAAAAATTTCCTGATTTGACCCATCTTCTTTAATGAAGCCAAATCCTTTCTTTTCGTCAAAGAATTTTACGGTACCTGTATTCATAAAACTAATTTAATATTGTATTATAAAGATAGAAAAAAATTGAAAGATATCAAGAGGTCGATCATTAATTTTAAAACTATTTTCGCCAGAATCGTATAATAGCATATATTCTAATAAGCATCACCGGCAAAACCATCTAGTTTAATGCAAAGAGTTTTAATTATAGTAGTTGTTTGTTTCTTTCACTTTAGTGCATTTTCACAGGACTTTCTTCAGGTAGGAGTAAGAGGGGGTTTAAACTATGCCTGGCATTCCGGGTATAGAAATCTGATTACAAGTGATGAGTATCGTGTGCGTTATTTTGACCATAGGGTTTTAGGCCCTCACTTTGGGATTACGGCCAATTACGAGTTGACATATTTTCTTTCTGTACAACCTGAAATTAATTTTTCAAGTCAGGGTGGAGGCGTACGAACATCCTATCATGACGATAACCTTGACGCCTTCGATAATACCCTTATGGAATCACACTTTTTTTTCAGGGCAAACTATCTTCAGGCGCCACTTTTGGTTAAAGCAATGACGGGCGAGGAAAATCTGGGTTTCTTTGTAAACACAGGCCCTTATTTCGGCTATTGGCTTAGTGGGAGATCAAGAACCCTGGAAACAGATTGGGTGACCGGAGAGCAACGCTGGCATACAGAAAAAATAGAATTTGAGGATAATTTCAGACGGCTGGATATAGGCTGGATTGTCGGAATCGGCTTTCTCAGACCTATAGGAAAGGGAGATTTATTCGTAGAGTTCCGCTATAATTACGGCTTTTCTGATTTATTAAAAATGGACAATGTACCCCGGGAATACCAGGGCATAAGCAATCGATTTGCTACTTTTTCAATAGGATATTTCTATCCAATCGGAAAAATGGGTTGGATCAAAGAAAAGGTTAAGACCTTTGATGAAGAGGAGTTGATTTTTTAAAGCTTAGGAGATATTATTTTCCTGATGAGCTTTCAAGGTATTTTCTTAACTCCAGAAAATCCGGTTTCATAGGAATGGACTCTTTCTTTTTATCTACCGCTTCTTTCAGGCGCTCCGGAATTTCTATTTTCTTGCTTATAGTTTCTTCCACC
>JBKBXU010000367.1:0-4143 GCA_046313675.1 Cytophagaceae bacterium | reverse complement strand
ATGGGAGCTTTTACGAAAAAATGGCAAAGAATTCCCCCATGCAACCTTTAATAAAAAAACTGCTCATTTATTCAGGAAAGACCTTCTGCTAAATCATCCTCATTTACTAGATTATTTTAAAGTACATGAAACAGAGAGAAGTACTCGCTTTTGGATACGGGATCCCTTGGCGGTTTTAATGGACAGTAAAAAGAAGGTTGAGCAAAAATTAGATTATATTCATCTTAATCCTTTGCAGGAGAAATGGAATTTAGCAAAATCTCCTGAAGATTATTTCTGGTCTTCAGCAAATTTCTATGAAACTGGCAAGGATGATTTCGGGTTTCTTACGCATTATATGGAAAGGTTTTAATATTTCCAGGTGGTTGGTGCGCCACCAACCACGGAAACGAGCTGCTATCCGTTACTTATATAAATCCAATCTCTGATTTATTTGATCAAAAAGTTAAATTTTACCACTGCACTATCCATGGCCTGTGGCTCACAGGCCATCTGCCATCGTTTACTTTTCATCTGATTTTACTTAATTTTTCTTAGCTCAGATGTAGGTCATAGATTTCAGGGTGGTTGGTGCGCCACCAACCACGGAGACAGCTCAGATGTTGATCAAAGATTCCAGGTGGTTGGTGTGCCACCAACCACGGAAACGGTTTCAGAAAATAAGGGCAATAATTTGATTCCTTTAACTTGTGCGGGTATATTTATTTTTATAATAACAAAAAGACATGAAAACAGCAGTATTTAGTGCCAAACCTTTTGAAATTGACTCTTTTAAAAAAGCAAACCAAAATTCCAGTCATCAACTAAGCTATTTTACCGAACAGCTCAATACTGACACCGCCGGTTTAGCAAAAGGATATGAAGCCATATCTGTGTTTTCAAATGACGTTGTTTCTGCCCAGGTATTAGATTTGCTGCATACCTATGGGATAGGCTTCATTACCCTCCGATCTGCCGGATATGATCATGTTGACCTGGCCTATGCAAAAAAACTGGGTATTAAGATTGCCAATGTCCCGGATTATTCCCCTTACTCCATAGCCGAACATTCGGTGATGCTCATGATGTCGTTAAACAGAAAACTATTGCTTGCCGACAAAAGAGTCCGTAAATACGATTTCTCACTGGATCCATTGGTAGGGTTTGATATGAATGGCAAAGTAGTGGGATTAATAGGAACCGGAAAAATCGGTGGCGTCGTAGCAAAGATTTTACATGGCTTTGGCTGTACCTTATTGGGATATGACCCTTATCCGGATAAGGAATTAACCGAAAAATTCAACCTATCCTATGTCTCTTTACAGGAGATAATAAAGCAGTCGGATATAATTTCCATCCATTGCCCGTTAAATGAGCATACCCGTTATATGATCGATGCACAAGCCATCTCAACAATGAAAAAAGGCGTAATGCTTATCAATACTTCAAGGGGGGCTATCATTAAAACCGATGATCTTATTCCGGCTTTGGAAAGTAACCAGATCGGATATCTGGGCCTTGATGTTTATGAACACGAAAAAGGATTGTTTTTCAACGACCATAGCCACAGCGGCAACCGCGATAAGCTGTTAGACCGGCTCCTTGAGTTTGAAAACGTCCTGGTAACCGGCCACCAGGCCTTTCTTACAAAAACAGCCCTCCAAAACAGGGCCGAATCCACCATATTTAACCTGGACAACTTTGAAAGAAAGGTGAAAGGAAAGAACGAACTTATCTAATTCAGGTAATTTGTCACGAATACCATTCGAAATCAATAGTGGAAAATTCAAACTAAATTGGTACATAAATTGCTTTACAAAAAAGACCTTGATAATTTAAAGTCCGAAAATCAATAACAATTGCCCTTGTTTCGTTTTTGTATCATAAACCAATCTTTACATATGAAGATTCGCATCAAATATTTTGTCATTTTTGTCCTTTTGTGCATAAGCTCCTATTCCTTTAGCCAGGACACCGTATATCTTGATGCGTATTGGGAAAAAACTTCCCCTGAGGATGCTACCTATTATAGCATCGATACGAGAGTACAGAATGGGTGGGAAAGGAAGAATTTCTTTGCCCACAACAACCAAGTCCAGATGGTAGGTATCTACTCTTCCCTAAGGCCGGATACCAGCAATGGCAAATTCACATACTATTATGAAGATGGCACCTTAAGGCACGTCGGAGAATACCGCAAAAGTCTGCCGGCAGGAACCCACAAGTGGTATTATGAGAACGGCAAGCTTGAATCAATAGAAAGCTATTTTGGCAAACCGGGTGAGCTACACGGATTGTTCCAAGAGTACTATGAAGATGGAACTCTTGCATTTGAAACACGTTACCGTAATGGTAAAATGCATGGCAAGACCACCTTTTACCGGGAAAACGGCAGCATGCAATCCTCCGGCGAATTTGAAGAAGGAAGCCGGGAAGGTGTGTGGACTTACTATACGGAAAGAAATCAGATTTCTAATTTTCATTATTTTCAGACACGCTTTGAAATCTATGAAGGCAATTTTCAGGTAAGACTGCCAAATAACGAGTGGTATCTCAATGAAATTAAAAACGAAGGCTACTTCCAGTACATTTTCAAAAGAGACACCATTTATACGGAAGACGAAAAGGGACACACGCCTGATATCCATATTTTCATTTCAAATGCCAGACGTTTTAAAAAAGATGTAAAGAAATTTTCCCTTTTTAAAAGAGAGTTCTTTATAGAAAAAGGCGTACAAATAGAGGATGAAATAGCCTTTGGCCATAAAGATTATCCGTTCAATTTTGACAATGGAATACTACTTAAGGCTTCTCATATTCTTGAAGGAGAAAAACGCTATCTGTACATGGTACACTTCATTAATGGACGAAGACGAGGCGTACAAATCTATATGGATATTCCCGCTGAGATTAAGGAAGACTACAAGGATGAATTTTATGACTTTATGAAGTCAATAAAACAAAGAGGTTGGATTCATTTCTTTTAAATAGGCGTTTTACCTGATTAATCAATGAACCATGCCAGCCAATGGTTTGAACTACAAAAATGGCAACCCCATGCTTTTCAGAAAGAAACCTGGAAAGCACTCAAAACAGGTGATTCCGGCCTGCTAAATGCACCAACAGGAAGCGGAAAAACCTATGCTTTATGGTTTGGCATGTTGGAAAACCTATACAACCTCCCTTCTGCCTCACATATGAAAACCAAACATTACTACTGCTGCCTGAAAAAGCACTACTCTGGAAAGAAGAAAACATCCTGATAATTGCTGATCTACATCTGGGGAAGGGTTCCCATTTTCGTAAAGAAGGCCTCAACCTTAGTCCCGGCTGCCACCAGAATGATCTAGTAAGGCTCAAACAACTATTTGAGTTATATAAACCCGGCAACGTCTTTTTTTTAGGAGATTTATTTCACAGCAGCTTCAATACAGAATGGCTTGACTTCTGTGATTTTATATCAGAGTTCCCTGGTATTCAATTTACACTTGTGCGGGGCAACCACGACATTCTTCCGGATCACTGTTATTCAATGGCAAACATCGAAGTTAAAGAAGATTCTGTTTGCCTTGGACCATTTGAGCTAAGCCACGAACCTCTTGAGTCTTCGGGAAAACGACTGAACATCAGCGGACACATACATCCGGGTATTAAACTGACAGGTTTGGCAAAACAATCACTGCGTCTGCCCTGCTTTTTTTGGACAAAAACCGGCTTATACTACCGGCCTTTGGAGTACTAACCGGCTTGTACATGATGAAACCCACCAAAACCTCCCAAGCCTTTCTTGTTTTAAGAGATAAGGTTATAAATGTGGAATAATTCCAATTTCTTAAAACCAACCCTACTCCCTCCTTGTTTATGATAGCCGATCATCCTACCGGCCAAACAAATTGCTACTTAGCGTTAATTTTATTTACTTCGTCCAAATTTCATATATGAAAATTTCAAAGGTTTCTTATCGTGATACGCAGGCATTTTCAGAGCTGTTCCTTGATTATCTGGAGAAGAAAGAGTTATTGGAGCCTTTTTACGAATTATATCCAAGCCTGGAAAGCTTTGGAAAACAGATTAAAAACAGGAATTTTCCTGATAAACTCAGACAGGATCTGTCGGAAACAATAAAAGAGCAGTATAAAGAAATAAGCCTATCGCAAAAAGTCA
>JBKBXU010000366.1:0-4163 GCA_046313675.1 Cytophagaceae bacterium | reverse complement strand
GCCCAAGGGGAAGTAAACCTTAAAAATTTGTATTACGAGCCGGTTCAGCTACCTGAAGCAGATACCAATACGGTAGTATTCCGACTAACTATTGCAGAGAACAGGTACATAGAACAAATTTATACACTCCTACCCAACACCTATCAGCTAAACTACAGCATTAACATTGTGGGCTTGGATAACGTCATCAGAAATGAGCCATTACGTTTCAATTGGAAAGCTGATTTGCCAAGGGTAGAATACGATCTTGAACAGGAAAGAATCAAATCAACCATTAACTATTTTACAACGGCTGAAGACTTCGATTACCTGAGCGAAACTACCACAGAGCTACAAAGTGAAAACATAGAACGCCCGTTGAAATGGGTGTCAATGAAGCAGAAATTTTTCAACGCAGGTATCATAGCCGAGAACCAATTTGACAGAGGAACAGTCAAAAGTCAGGTAGTTGATGCAGATACCGCTGCTGTAAAGGCCTTGGAAGCCGACCTTTTTATACCCATCGGTGACGTTAAAACGGGAAGAGGGAATTTCCAGTTTTACTTCGGCCCTAACCACTATAGAACCCTACAGGGTGTTACCGAAGGATACCACAAAAATGTGTACCTCGGATGGCCGGTAATCAATCTGATAAACAGGTTTATTGTTGTCCCCGTTTTTCATTTCCTTGAGCAATACATTGGAAATTATGGAATTATCATCATCATTTTGGTAATCCTGATAAAACTTATATTGTTCCCACTTTCATATAAAGCCTATTATTCTATGGCTAAAATGAAAGTCATGAAGCCGGAACTTGACGAGATAAAAGAAAAACACGGTGGAGACATGCAGAAGGCTCAGGCGGAGCAAATGCAGTTGTATCAAAAAGTTGGGATCAACCCTTTAAGTGGATGTATACCGGTAGTATTGCAGATGCCAATACTCCTGGCCATGTTCAACTTCTTCCCTAATTCCATAGAATTAAGACAAGAATCCTTTTTGTGGGCTACGGATTTATCAACCTACGATGCACCTATATTGCTTCCGTTTACAATACCTTTCTACGGATCCCACGTAAGTTTATTTACCTTGCTGATGACCATTTCCACCATAGCTTATACATACATCAATAATCAGGTAAGCACGGTACAGGGGCCAATGAAATCCATTTCGTACATCATGCCTCTGGTGTTCTTATTCTTATTAAACTCATTCCCTGCAGGTCTAAGCTTTTATTACCTGATGTCCAACCTGGTCACCATTGGTCAGCAAACCCTGATAAAGCAATTTGTGGATGAGGATAAAATCAGAGCAGTACTTGAGGAAAACAGAAAGAAAATTGCCTCTGGCCAGTCTAAAAAGTCTAAGTGGATGCAAAGAGTAGAAGAAGCCATGAAGCTGAAAGAAGAGGAAGCGAAAAAGAAAAAGGGTAAAAAATAATACCCGGTAAACTCAAACCCATAGGGCGGTGACTTAGTAATCACCGCCTTTTTTTATCCCTATCTAAAACCAACAACTCCTGAGTTAAGGTATTGACCTGAAATAACTTTAAGGGAAAATAAAAAGTTTTCCACAGTTTTTCCGTGAACAAATTGTGCATAACAAAGTAGTAAAAACAGAGTACGGGCAGCGGAAAGACTTTTGAATAAGCTTATATTTGTCATATTTAATTGACCAAAATCTGATTATTATGGAAGTAACGTACTATGGGCATTCATGTTTTTTGGTTAATGCAGGGGACATTAAGGTGTTATTTGACCCTTTTATCACCCCCAATGCACTCGCCTCGCACATCGACGTTAATACAATAGAAGCAGATTACATTTTGCTGACACATGGCCACAATGACCACGTAGCAGATGTAGAAACAATTGCAAAACGAACCGAAGCTACCGTTGTGGGAAATTTCGAGGTGGTTAACTGGTTTGCAAACAAGGGCATTACAAAAACACACGGAATGAACCCCGGAGGAAAGGTTCATCTGGACTTTGGCACGGTAAAAATGGTCAGCGCCGTTCACTCCAGCAGCATGCCTGATGGATCTTATGGAGGGGTGGCCACCGGATTTGTAATTGAATCGGCAGAAAAAACTTTTTATTTCTCCGGAGACACCGCACTTACGCAGGACATGAAATTAATCGGCGATGTATACGACATCGATGTAGCTTTTCTTTGCATAGGAGATACATTTACCATGGATATAGAAGATGCCATGGTGGCTGCAGAATTTGTCAGTGCTAAAAAAGTAATAGGAATGCATTATGATACGTTCCCTGTCATAGAAGTTGACCCTGTGTACGCACAGCATGTAGCCCAGAAGGCAGGGAAGCAATTAGTATTAATGGAAATAGGACAAACAATAAAATTATAAGGATTTTAATGGGTAAAATTATTGCCATAGCCAATCAAAAAGGCGGGGTTGGTAAAACCACCACTGCCATAAATCTTGCAGCAAGTCTTGCAGCTCTTGAGTTTAAAACATTGCTCATTGATGCAGACCCGCAGGCAAACTCCACATCCGGTCTTGGATTTAACCCCAAAACCATCGAAACAAGCATCTATGAATGCATGGTTGACGGTGTGGAAGCGGAAGGCTTAATCCTTCAAACTGAAATCAGTTTTCTTGACCTGCTACCTTCTCACATCAACCTGGTAGGTGCTGAAGTGGAAATGATCAACATCAGTAACAGGGAGGGAAAAATGAGAAGTGCCCTTGAAAACCTTAAAGAAGAATATGACTTTGTAATAATAGACTGTTCTCCTTCCCTGGGTTTAATTACCGTAAATGCTCTGACAGCGGCCAACTCGGTTTTAATCCCTGTTCAATGTGAATATTTCGCACTTGAAGGCTTGGGTAAATTATTGCATACCGTCAAAATCATCCAGTCAAGATTGAATACTGATCTTGAAATTGAAGGCATCCTGCTTACCATGTACGATCAAAGGGTAAGACTTTCGAACCAGGTTGTTGAAGAAGTTAAAAATCATTTCCAACAACTGGTTTTTGATACCATCATTCCAAGAAACATCAGGTTAAGCGAATCTCCAAGCTTTGGGCTTCCGGCTATAGCACATGATGCCGAAAGCAAAGGTGCACTGAGTTATATAAGCCTGGCACATGAAATACTGGAAAAAAACGGTATTACACTGGAAAAATAAAAACACATTATGCTGTTATAACAACGGCAAAATAATTCTATACTGAACGAAATGAGTGATAAAAAAATAACACCTAAAAGAAATGCATTAGGAAGAGGCTTAAGTGCCTTATTGGAAGATTCAGATAATGTAAAGCAGAAGGATGCAATCGATCAGGAGCCGGCAGTTAGCAACATCAGCGAAATTCCGGTAGAAAACATTGAAGTGAACCCTTACCAGCCAAGAACTCATTTCGAGGAAACCGCATTAAAAGAACTTTCTGAATCAATTAAGATTCAGGGAATAATACAGCCTATTACCGTAAGGCAGTTAAACAGAAACAAATACCAACTAATTTCAGGTGAACGAAGACTTCAGGCATCAAAACTTGCGGGCTTAACAGCCATTCCTGCTTATATACGTACCGCCAATGATCAGCAAATGCTGGAAATGGCTTTAATAGAAAATATTCAGAGAGAAAACCTAAATGCACTGGAGATTGCCCTAAGTTACCAGCGCCTGTTATCCGAATGTGACTTAAAACAGGAACAACTCGGAGATCGTGTAGGTAAAAATCGTACCACGGTAAACAACTACCTTCGTTTACTGAAGCTTCCCCCGGATATTCAGGCTGCATTGCGTGACAATGTAATAAGCATGGGACATGCCAGGGCGTTGATAAATATTGAAAATGTAGATATACAACTGGATATTTTTAAAAAAATACTATCCGAAGACCTTTCAGTCAGAAAGACAGAAGAGCTAGTAAGAACCACAGGCCAGAAAAAAGAAACAGCCAAAAAGGAACCTAATTCTCCCCTGGCTTATGAATTACAAAATCTACAAAATAAGTTATCATCCCATTTCGGAACCAGAATACAGATTAAAGCCGACAATCAAAATAAAGGCGAAATAAAAATTCCTTTTGTATCAGGTGAGGATTTGAACAGACTGCTGGAAATATTGAACATCTGAAAATGCCGAGACTATTTTTTACTATAGCCCTGCTAATTTTTATATCTTCCGGCCAAGCTGCTTTTGCA
>JBKBXU010000365.1:0-4167 GCA_046313675.1 Cytophagaceae bacterium | reverse complement strand
GGCATATACCATTCAAAATTTTCAGATAATGAACGTGTTGAAACCTGGCAGGGCATATTGAATGGCCGATTTTCATTTGTTGTTGGTGTCCGCTCGTCTATTTTCCTTCCCTTCGATAATTTAGGGCTAATCATCATTGATGAGGAACATGAGCCTTCCTACAAACAGCAGGATCCGGCTCCACGTTATCACGCAAGAGATGCCGCATTGGTTATGGCACGAATACATAGTGCTAAAACCCTTTTAGGCTCAGCAACGCCTTCCTATGAAAGTTACTACCAGTGTATGCAAAACAAACGAGGGCTTGTGACGCTGAACCATCGCTATGGAGAAACTCCACTGCCTGAAATTATATTTGCCGACACAAAAAGGGCAAGGAAAATGAAAGAGATGAAAAATGATTTCACCCCTCTGGTAATCCAATCCCTGAATGAATGTCTGGCAAATAAAGAACAATCCATTGTGTTCCGGAATCGCAGAGGATTTGCCCCATACCAAACCTGCGAAGAATGTGCTTACGTGTTCAAATGCACCAACTGCGATGTAAGCCTGACCTACCACATGTACAGCAATACCCTTAAATGTCATTATTGCGGGTATAAAGAAAAGCCTTCACAGGACTGCCCGGCATGTGGTTCTACCAGGATCAGCACGTCAGGCTTTGGTACCGAAAAGATCGAACAGGATCTTGAAATAATACTTCCAAATGCGAGGATTAGTCGCCTCGATACAGATACTACCCGAAAAAAGAATAGCCTTCAGGAAATCATCGGGGATTTCGAAAACAGAAGAACCGATGTTCTTGTAGGCACCCAAATGGTGAGCAAAGGATTTGACTTTGGAAACGTTAGCCTGGTTTCCATCATGGATGCAGACCAGATACTGAATTTTCCGGACTTTCGCTCCTTTGAACGAACCTTTCAGATGCTGATTCAGGTAAGTGGAAGAGCCGGAAGAAGAGATAAAAAAGGGAAGGTAATTATTCAGACTGCCAATCCCCAACACAGGGCTTTGCAAAAAGTTGTCAATAACGATTATGTAGCATTGTATAACGAAGAAATTTCTGAACGAGAGCTTTTTTTATACCCACCCTTCTCCAGGCTTATAAAAATAACCGTCAGACATAAGGATAAGGCCGTAGCCGAGCAAGCCTCAACAGAACTGGCACATTCGTTAAAACCTCAACTTGGAGCTAAAAGATTGCTGGGCCCTGAATGGCCTGTGATCGATCGCATCAGAAATCTTTACCAAAAACAACTATTAATCAAACTCGAAAAGGACAAGGTTAACTTGGGTTTAGCCAAAGAACTGATCAGAAAAGAGATGGATAAGCTACTGTCAAAAAGTTCTTACAGAGACCTGTATATAATTGCAGATGTTGATCCTGTTTAGTAATATTTACTGAAATTTAAATTATTGTTTTATCTTTTTTGTTTACATAAAAAATGATTCCACTGGGCATGAAAAAAATCTATTATTTACTTTTACTAACTGGTGCAAGCTTATGGTCCTGCTCTGAAACACGTCCGGAGTATGAGAAGGTAAGCAAGCCCGATACGCTTATTCTAAGCCTTCCTCAGGACAAGGACAATCCGGACTTTTCTGAAACTAATCCTGTATATACAGAAGATGGCGAAGAAGATGTTGTCAGGTTAATTTTAAGCAAGAAAGATGAGCAATTCCTTTCCCTTATCGATAGCATTAGCCTTGGAAGCACGTACAATGACGTTAAAAAAAGATATTCTGAGCTAGGAATGCAACGGCCTGAAGGCAATATGGCAGAGAATGCCCGTCGTGGGCTAACCGAAGCCCATCTAAAAACAAGCCTGCTCGACAGACAGGGAAACATCGAATTTAATTTTAAAAACGATTCTCTTTATAGCTTTTATTTTACTATTACGGAGCCTGACTTTGAAAAGGGCGACATTATATATGCAGGCTTGCAGAATTATTATTCCGAAAAAATAGGGTCTTGCATTGAAGAAACTGCAGAGGAATACAACCGTTACTCAAAATCCTGTTTCTGGGAAAACAACAAGTATGACGCTGCCATGACCTATAATCTTAATTCTAATAGTATAAGTTGGGGTATTCAGGAAAAGACGAAATAAAGGCCTTTCATAAAAAAGGCTGCTTCCATCGAAACAGCCTTTTTTTTATGAAAGGAACTAGTCAGGGGAATCCTTAGTTCCTCAAGATGCTATAGCAATACCTGCCGCCTTTGATGCCAAAAATAACCATATCCTTATTTTCCCCACTTTGAAAATTATCACGAGGGCATAAATAAGTCTGTATTTTTAACGCATCATGAAAAACCGCTTTTTTACCAACGCCTGTTTCAAGATCAAACTCATACTTTGCAACCACCGCTTTTCTGGGTTTTTTAAACTTTTTAAACTTATCCTGCATGCTTTTTTCGATAATGTTTTTAATATCATCATTAAAAAATACAATGAGTTTGTCATTAAACAATGCGGCTGAATAGGAAAAATGTCTGGTTGTTTTCCATTCTGTAGGACGTGAAAGTAAATGTAAGCCTCTCGTTGAACTTGTGAAAGGAAAAACAACATCAAACCAGCTAAAGTACTGTTTTTTAGGAACTCTGTTAGCCCATAGCATTTCACCATCTGCATTAAAATTAATTACCAGCAAATCTCCATAGGTAACTTCCCTACCTATCAAAGCACCATCTCTATCGTAATAATTCATCGTAGAATACTCTTCTAAAATCATAATAGCACTCCCATCCGATTTTCTTATTAATTGTTCCCTGTTAAAACCCCTGCTTACAGATCCATCTCTACCCTTTTTAACATCCTTTTTGGTCTTAAACTGATCAAAAAAATCTTCGTTAAAATGGTTAATTTTAGCCACTCTTACTTCTTTAGATTCTCTGTCCATCACAATAAAAGCACTTCCGGTCGTGTTTTTTGTTTTATTTTGTTTTTCACTTACTAAGCCGGCAACAGTAAGCTCATTCTTCTTACTGATGGTCATTTCTAAATTGTGCAGATAATACTTTTCCAAGCTTTTGTCCGAAGTAAATTTTATTTGCTCTTCCCATTTTTCATAATCTCTGTTAGCATCAAAAGAACCAACGTATAAATTCATATCAGAATATCTCAAATAAAATATAGAACCATCATTATCGACTATATATCCTCTTGGCATAAATTCTCCCTCTTCAAGCTCTTTTTGAAAAAGCACTTCTAAATCCTGGTTCATAAGCATATACTGTCTCACATTTTTCCTCTGAACCTTGCTATAAGCGACATGATAAATGAATATTTTAGATTTATCTGCTGGAACAAGCACCTTGTAATCACCTCTCCTTCTCTTTTTCTCAACCTCAACACTTATCAGATCCTTACGGTTATCCTGAGTTTTTCCGTCTTTTTTATTAACAGTTTTTACAAACAACGTGTATAGGTGGCTTTGTTTATCATAATAGCTGTAGAAAACAACAAACTGATCCTTCATTAGGGTAATACGTTCAAATTCAACAGAAAATTTCTTATCTATTTTCTGGTGATCGATTGATACGGAATATTTCCTTTTTAACTTATTTTGTTTTTCATAAGCCTCTATATTATACTTTCCACTTTTGACTTCAGCCAATACATATATAAGCTCATCATCCTCCCCTATAATAACAGGATCATAATTGCTGGTAGCCTTATTTATGGTTCCCACCTCAATAGTCTGAGCATACGTATAATTTGCCATTAAACTCAAGGCAACAAAAAAGCATACAGCTTTAATAAAAGAAAAAATGTATTTCATATGGTTGTTTAGTTTAAAATATTTTCAAAATCAGATAGAATATCCTTTAACAATTTCTTTAATCTGACATTTTCCTCAACCAGGTTAACCCTGCTATAAATCTTTTCACCTGTTTCTTTATCATACAGGTAGAAAACATACAAAGTCAGTTTATTTCTATACTTAAGAATATCCATGGTACAGATGTACCTAAAAGATGATAAATTTTGATTATTTAAAAGTGCTTCTGCCATTACCGGCGTGATGGCAACTTTACCAAGATGGCTTTCCCTTTCCTGAACCCAACTTGCTACGCAGGAGTAATCATTGTATAGAGGCGCATCTCTTCTTGTTAATTTACTGGCTGTAAATATTTTAATATTTTTATTATACTCACTCAGCTTA
>JBKBXU010000364.1:0-4188 GCA_046313675.1 Cytophagaceae bacterium | reverse complement strand
CATACGAACAAATTCTCCTGGCACTTCAAATTCAGATGAGATTGCCCTACAGCAGAAAAAAGAAAAGTTAAAGAAACTTGAGGAGATACTTAAAGAACTTTCCTAAAAGGAGTATGGTGTTGGAGTATTAATTATTGTAAATATCATAATTATGATTTGTCCTTTATGTATAAGCAAAACTAAAATTCAGAATTTAGAATCTGTAGGTAGAAATTATTTCCTGTGTGAGCAGTGTAATCTGATTTTTACTGACACGAAGATTTCTTTCAGCATTAATGCCAAAGAGAAACCCTATTTAATTAAAGCCTATGGCCAACAGATTAAAAATGCTTTAAGGATTCTGCATAAAAAGTTTGTATCACCTAAAAAAGCATTGGATTATTATTGTGGAAAGGATCCTATCATTCCATTTGCTTTGGAACCTACAGGAGTCACCTGTGATGCATACGACCCTACACATTCAAATATTAAGGTTAATCCTCCTTACGATTTTATTTTTGCAACAAGATGTTTTGAAAGTTTCTTTTTTCCCGCAAAAGAAATTAAATATCTCAAAGGCCTCCTTAATCCTGATGGTTATCTGATTCTGTTGTTTGAAAATTGGAAAAAACCTTTAAGTACTGATATGATCAATAATCTGAAGAAAAAGAAGTCAATTAATATTTATCATGAGAATACCATGATTTATATATGCCAAAAATTTGGTTTTGAAGCTATTGTCACAGATTCTCCATTAATTATATTGCAAAATAAGGAGGTGTATGAATATGAATAAAGTAGATAAATACGAGGTATGCGGCCTCCCTGTAATTTGCCAGTGTTGTGGCATGCCTTTGATTAAAGATTCGTTGAAAAATAGGTTAAGTGATAACGGGGAAGATTTTTGCAGCTTTTGTTTTGATGAAGGAAACTTTACGGAAATGGAAATTTCTGTCCAGCAGATGCAGGAAAAGGTCAAGAGGATAATGTTGGAAAGAGGTTACTCAATGCATGTGATAAATTCTTCTATACGAAGGATTCCTTATTTAAAGAGATGGATTGAACGTTTTAATTGAAACTTTGTAATGAAAAGAAAGATACACTCAACAACAATAAGCTTTGATGGACAGACAATCATTAAGCTGGAAACCGGAAGAATATCTGCAGAAGGTGAAGCTTCAGTGGTTGTAAGTTCGGGGGGTACTGTATTATTAGCAACAGTAAATGTGGAGGAAGAGCCATCATTTATAGGTTATAAAAAACTTTTTATAAAATACATTGATAAAACTTCAAATTTAGATGTGCAGCTTAACAAAAATAGCGAATTTAGGACATCTGGCGAGTATTATGTAAGCTCATGTATAGAAAAAACCATTGCTACACTCATACCCAAAGAATATCCATGTTGCGTGACTGTCAACATTACATTGTTGTCATCTGATTTTACATTTTCTCATGAGGTACTTGCCTGCCTTGCAGCATCCTCTGCTTTATCGCTTTCGGATATACCTTTTGATGGTCCGGTTGCCTTTTGTAAGATACACAGGGTACAAGAGGAAGATAAATTTAATGCCGATAACAATGGTGTTTCTTCTGACTATGATTTTTTGGTAGGAGGGACTTTTCATAATATAATCCTGGCTGAGGGGTATCTTATTTACAACCAGGAAGACGAGCTTTATGATATTATAAGTAAAGCTCACAAATATATAAAACTGCAATGCCAGGCTCAAAAAGAATTCTGGATAGAGGCTGGAGGACAAAGTAAGAAGTCATATGACCAGGATAAATTTAAAGCGTTTTCTGAAGAAGTTGAAAAAACAGTTTTACCTGATGTGGAGCACTTATGTACTACAGGTTTAAAGGTCTTTGAAAGAAAAAAAAATTATAATCGAATCAATAAAAACCTTAAAAAACTGTTGGCGGGTGAACATGAGTTCTTAAAATACGAGGTTGGAAAAGATAGCATTTTAAAAATCTTAAGAAATCATATTATCACGAGCAAAAAAAGACTTGATGGGAGAGGTAACAAAGAAATTCGGGAGCTAAGTTATGACTTAAGATTCCTTCCTTCATTTCATGGATCATCAAGGGTATCTATGGGGGATACAGAGATCCTGTCTACTGCAACTTTAAGAGATCCTTATAAATTTACAAATCGCTTACAAATAAAAGTTAATTGTATTAAAAGCTTTTTATATAAATATCCAAATTATCTTAAAAATGATTTGGAATATATTTATCCTAAGGCTATTAAGGAAATATTGCCAACTGATTTTCCTTTTGGTTTACAAATTACTTGTGATACTTTGAGTGAAGACGGTTCTTGGGATCCAAATACGGTGATAGGTATGTTTCTTGCCTTGGTTGACTTAAATATACCTCTTCCATATTTAATTTCAGGAGTTTCCGCAGGAATGATAAAAGGGACAAAAGGAAATGCTTTCTTAGTAGACCTACTTTATGAAGAAGAGTTTTTATGTGATACAGTAGTTAAATTATTATCCGTAGATAAGAAAAAAAACTACATCCGGTATTTTAACAGGGTTAAGTTTTTATCCAGAAAAACCTTAAATGAACTTCTAAAGACTGCGAAAGATGGTAATGAGGTTTTAAAAAGTCATATGGAGGGGATTTTAAACAATCATACAGTCAGAGCTGAAATTCCAAAAATTCAGCACTATAACCTTTCATGTGAAGAATATCTGAAAGCCTATAATTATAGGGGTAAGATTATTTTAAGGTTAGGTGGCGGCAATAGAATTTACTTTTTAAAGGATAAGCTTCAAATAATTCTTTTTAACGACAACCAAAAAGAGTTTGACAAGGCTAAGAAGATTTTAGATAATTATATTATTCAGCCCAAAGTAGGGAATATATATAGTGGTATAGTTACCGGTATACTACCCAATGGCGTATCTATAGATTTTCTGCCCGGTAAAGAGGGTTTTTTGTTTCTAAAAGAAGATGTTGTAAATAAAACGTTTAACAGGAAAGGAGGTTTTCGAATTGGCCAAAGATTAAAAGTAAGATTATTGGAAATTATTAATAATAAGTCTGGGAAATTAGAAATAGTTTAAAATGAAAGATAGTAATACCTATAAAATACCACAAAGAGAAGAAGACCTTAAGATTTGGCTTGAGTCATTTATTTCTCAAGAATCTACTTCCTCCTTAATATATAGTTTAGATGAAAATGAGTCTCAATATTTATTAGAATCAAGCAGAATAGTTATAAATAATATTATCAGGAAAAAAATAGGAATGGATATAGATTATGTATCTGCTGAGATGATAAAAAAAGAGACTTTACATAAGATAGAAAACCTGCTTCAACGAAAGTGTGAATAGTAAACAATGGAAGTGTGAAGCAGCTTTGAGAGATTAAAGAATGAAACCTCCAAATTTTGAATATGCATTAAAATACCAGTAAGCAGGTTTTGAGTTAATAATATGTACAAAATATTGGCAAGAGGTTCATTTAAAAGGGTTTACAACTTTGACTTGTACGGTCATGCTTATGAATATAATTTTTTACTATAAATAATACAATTATGAGAAAAACTACAATTATTACCAATTTAAACGGTGACATTCCTGATGAAATATTTGAAAACCTTATTCCTGCTTATATCAAGCAAAATGAAGCTTCAAATGGGAATGATCTTTTGAGAGAAAATATTAAAATACATTCTCAAAAATCGATTATTAAGAATAACGATGTTGTTTATGAAGTTGAATGGGAAAAAATTTGACTCCCTTGCTACCTTAAGAAAACTTCCTTTTTTAACTGAAGTTTTCTTTTTTTAATAATTTTATACATGCAATTTGTTTCCACTCTTGATGTTCTCATCTAAAAGGTTATTGACTTTTTGCCAGTATTTGATCAACTTTTCCAGAAGTTCCTTATTTGGCAACTGATTGGAAAGTAATTCTTTTTCTAAAGCCTTATCATCTATGGGAGCTTTAACCTTAATTTGCCTGAATCGGGAAGCCAGTTTATGAATTCTTTCGCCTAAAGCGATATAGTCCGTATTTTTCAGATCTGATGCGCATAAGTCAAGTTCTTTTTTGTTTTCAACAATAAGATCTTCAAGTATCTCCTTTAGGGTCTCCTCGTCTCCCATAGCATAATGCTGAAGTTCTGAAAGGTCATATACTATTTCATGTTCCTGCTGGACATTTCCGGTAGAATCTAAGTCGTTTTCC
>JBKBXU010000363.1:0-4222 GCA_046313675.1 Cytophagaceae bacterium | reverse complement strand
TACAGAGACCTAAGCCCACAGGATGAATGGGATTTATTGGAAAAAGGGTATAACCGTGTTACAGATACCTGTATCCCTGAGGAAGAAGCATTCCGTCGAATCCAAAAGCATATACACAAACTATGGAAAGATGCAGAGGATAGCGGAGAACGTTATTTTCCACACGAATACATGTACAAACTGCTTCTTTCAGGCGTAATGAAAGAGCATTACGAAATAGACACCAAAGATAGTTGGATGATTGCTGCTGCTGAAAAAAACCTACCTATCATTTGTCCGGGATGGGAAGACAGTACGATGGGTAACATTTTTGCTTCTTATTGTATCAAAGGAGAGTTAAAAGCCTCTACCATGAAAAGTGGCATCGAATATATGGTTTGGCTATCGGACTGGTACAGGAAAAACTCCGGTGGCAAAGGTGTAGGTTTCTTCCAGATTGGTGGAGGTATAGCAGGCGATTTTCCTATATGTGTGGTGCCTATGATGTATCAGGATTTGGAATGGCATGATGTTCCTTTCTGGAGCTATTTCTGCCAAATATCCGACTCTACCACTTCCTATGGTTCGTATTCAGGTGCGGTGCCAAACGAAAAAATAACCTGGGGAAAACTGGATATTAATACACCGAAATTCATTGTGGAAAGCGATGCCACCATTGTTGCGCCACTTATGTTTGCTTATATACTTGGCTGGTAAGACTTAATAATTCTAAATTTTGAATGTTAAATTTTGAATTTAGCGTCTGTTGTTGAAACAGGCGCTTTTTTTATAAACTTACTTCTCTCCTATAGAACTAAATCATCGGCGGCTTCCTGAGCTTCTTCTTCTCTCCCACTTTCTTCTTACTTTCGATCCGGGCTTTTTTAACGGATGCAGGCACTCTGGTCGCTTTTCGTTTTTTCCGCTTTTCAAAAGCTTTTGTCAGCAGCTTATCTAATTTTGCGATTGCCAGCTCCTTATTTTGAAGTTGAGAGCGCTTTTCGGAAGCATTTATTAACAATACGCCCTCCTTGGTCAGTTTTGTTTCCAGGGCTTTTAAGATCTTCTCTTTCTCTTCTTCACTCAATATCTGTGAATTAGGCACATCAAAGCTAAGAGTAACTTTGGAGTTCACCTTATTTACATTTTGCCCTCCGGGTCCACTGCTCCTTGAGGCACTAAATACCAATTCCGGTTCAATATCCTCTGCCCTTTTCATTTTTTAAACCTTTAATAGAAAGACAAAAGTAAGAGAAATAAAATTTCTTTAAAAACCCAGAATCATAATGGACATACAGAGCTTAAATGCAAAATCATATTTTTTTGATCTAGGACGCCCTCCCCTGCAAGCATTCCGGTAGCCCGGCGCGACGGGGCTACCGGGCCCTTACCGATACGACACCTGGAAAATTTAAGAGTCCGTTACAAATGATTTTAAGAAAAAAGGGTCTGAAACTAAGCTTCAGACCCTTTTTTTAGTTCACTCTCTACTTTAAAAGACTGCTATTCTTTGCGTAACAACATTTCCGTTCACTATTCCTCTTAGTATATAAATACCCGGAATAAAATTAGAAACTGGTATCATGCTGGTACTTGTATTTCCGGAAGCAACCGGATTCCCATTCATATTTAGCAATGTATAATCACTTATATCTGAAGAAGTATAGATGATACGATCAGAAACATTTACTGTAAAACCATTATCTTTAGAAAGATTCAGGGCCAAAGGATCATCATTCGTATCTCCGCCATTATCATTATCATCATCTTCTTCTTCACCTTCATAATGAAAACGTATATGATCAATATAGAGCGTTGTATAGGTTTGGTAAAACACAAATATACTACTATGTCCATAAAAGATCCACAGAAAACATTATTTCTCCTTAATAATGAACACTTACGCTCAAAATAGGTGATATTATAAAGAATATTGAATTTTCTATCGAACTATTTACTTCTTCATAAATTTGGCAGATACTTCTCTTTCAACACTCCTATATGATGCATCTCGTGGCCAATGGTAGCTTTAAGGAAATCCTCTACACTCAACTCAAATTTCCATGCCATCCCTTTGAGCGCAAGTTGCTCGTCTGATAATAAATCAATAAAACTAATCGTAGCCCTTCTTACATTTTCATAATCCGACAACAAGAGGTCATAGCTTATTTCATCAAAGCGGCTGTTTTCTACATATACGTTTTGATCATAACCTGGAAGCAGAGTTTTATCCTGTCGGCTGAATCGTAAAGCTCTGTACACCATAATACGTTCATGGTCGGTGATATGCCCTAGGATCTGCTTAATACTCCATTTGCCGGCAGCATAACGAAATGTTGCCTTTTCTTCCGGTATAGATTTGAGAAGATCAAGCGTAACCTTAGATCTAAATAATTCCCTAAAATCAGCAGTTTGGGTTTGCTGAATATAGTAGGGAAAACCATCCTGTACAGTATAGGTCATTTAAAAATTTAAACCAAAAATCAAACTATAATACACGTCCTTAAAGGGATCTCTATATAATCACAATACGCTCTTCATTAAATTCCACCACATCCCCCTTTCTAAGTTTTTTCCTTTTTTGAAGTTCTACCTGTCCATTCACCAGCACTTCACCATCAGTAATGACCAAATTGGCTTCCCCACCGGTTTCAACCAGGCCCATAATCTTTAAGAGCTTATTTAGCTCTATAAATTCATAATTGATTAATTCAAACTCCACTTTTTTATGCTTTAAGATTTACAGAACAAAAGTAGCATAAATAATCCAGGTTTAGGCAAAATATAGCTTCATTTCACTTTACATATTAAATATTCCAGATTCTAATCTTGTAACTTATCTTACCAAAAAATACCTTTGATTCAGATCACCTCCAGAGGCACTTTCTATCCTCCAGCCGTCAGCATAAAGCTCCTGAAACTTTGATTTGATAATTTCTGCGTTTGATTCCAAATTTTTACGAGATCCGGAAGCTTTTAAACTATGTCGTTCGATATCTTTATTGTTATGATGAATATAAATAGCAGGATCAATTGCAGAAATCCCAAAAGACACATAGATCTCAACAAATAAAACCTCTTTTTCTACTTCTTTTTTTTGATGTGGGACAAATGATGAAGCAACTGCACAGATAATAATAATACAGAAAAGTAAAACTGTTTTGTTAATTGAGGTATTCATAAATATTGGTGTTTAATGTATAAATAGTTAAATGACTTAAAACTGTATTAAGTTAATTTTCAACAAGTTTCTCTTCTTCCTTCAGTAGCGGTGGTGCCGACTTCTTAATTTTTGGTTTAATGATTAATCGCAAAGACTGGTCAAAAGTGAAGTAATTCCAAAACCAGTTAATAAAGATCAAAAGTCGATTTTTTACACCAACAATAGCCATTAAATGAACAAACATCCAGAACAACCAGGTAAGTCCACCACAGCGAGATTTCTTCCCACCGTAGCCATAGAGCCCATATCGTTGTAGGAAAACTGCTTCCAATCCTTTCCTTTTTGTTCATTGACAAGATTTTTAGCAAGTAACTTCGCCTGTTGCACTGCTGGTTGTACCACCTGCGGATGGCCGTTAGGAAAATTCTCTTCCACCATCAACGCCTGGTCTCCCACCACAAATACATTTTGCAGGCCTTCAACCCTGTTAAACCTATCCACAACGATACGTCCGTTTCTAGCCACCGAACTTTCGGGAATTCCTTTAATGGCATTTGCTTTTACACCGGCTGCCCAAATCAATGTTTTACTTTCTATAGAGGAACCATCGCCCAACACAATGGTATTACCATCATAATCTTTCACGTTAATTCCAGTTTTTACCACCACACCTAGTCTCTTCAGGTACTCCTCCGCTTTCTTTGAGGCTATTTCTGACATCGAGCCTAAGACTTTAGGGCTCGCTTCAATCAGGTAAATGTTTTTTATAGAAAAATCCAGATCCGGAAAATCTTTGGGAAGAACGCTTTCCTTCATCTCTGCCAGCGTACCGGCAACTTCTACACCAGTAGGCCCTCCTCCTACCACCACCACATTCATGAGACGTTTTCTTTCCGTTTCATTCTCCACTGACAAAGCATCCTCGAGATTCTGCAACAACTGGTTACGTAAAGCCAAAGCCTCACTAACCGATTTCATAGGCATAGACTTCTCCATGATGTTCTGCATACCATAATAATTGGTATCAGCCCCCATACCCAGCACCAGATAATCATAGCGGAGATCACCCAAATCAGTCCG
>JBKBXU010000362.1:0-4228 GCA_046313675.1 Cytophagaceae bacterium | reverse complement strand
ATTTCTATTCCTGCAGTATTAATAAAGGGACACTGGAATGATACAAAAACTTCTTCGTAAGGCTTCTGTGAAAAATTTCATTAAAAAACCCTCTTCCATATTTTATAAGGCATAGCAAATCGGGCTCATAAGATTTACATAGCAATTCCAGGCCCTCATGAATATCCCTATAGTAAAACTCTTCAAAGCGAATTTTATCATACCCAATCGTTTTATAAATCTCATCCTGAACATGGTAATAATCCTCATTATTTTTACTCTGAGTATCGGAAAGTATATGGACAAAAATGATTTCGGATTTAAAGACTGATGCTAGAAATCCTAAAAAAGCAAAATTTTCAGGAGTGTAATTTTCAGAATCAATAGCACATAGTATCTTCTTAAAAGGAGCATATCTTTTCCCTGGAGGAACTGCTAAAACAGGAACCTTTGACTCCGATACTAGTCCTACAACCGTGCTACCAAATATTTTTGTAAATGCATTATCTCCGGCGGTTCCTGCGACAATCAAATCTATATTTCTTTCTTCTACAGCCTTTAAAATACCTTCTATTGCCGGCGCATTATCTGCTAGAATTTCACAATGCGTGTTCTCATGGCAAATATCCCTGGATATTGCTTCCAGCTTCATCTCACTCCCTTTTTTTTCTATTTCAAGCAATTCCTGATACTTGTAAATCGGAGCATAAGGATCAACCAAAGGCATTGCAAAAGAATGATATAATACAACATTCGCTCCAAATTTGCCTGAAAGTTCCGATGCATAAGCTTCTGCATTTTTTGATGCAAGAGAAAAATCGATGCTAAATAGAATATTCATAATGATGTTTATTAAAGCCGGATTTTAAATACATAAAGCTATAAGCTTCCATATTTAAAATCCGGCAGAACTTTATTATTGCATAACATGAGTTAGAATTGGCTTACCGGAGTATTTTACCATGTCCTCAGAAATACTTCCCTGAAGAAGATGAGCGATTCCACTTCTTCCGTGTGTAGACATTGCTACCAAGTCTGCTTTTATCTGATAAGCAAATTCCATTATTCCATTCTCAACTGTATAGTCATTGATAATGTTGGTTGTATAATTTTCCAACCGATACAATCGTGCAATTTCTTTCAGGGAAACCATTGCCTCCTCTGTGGAATGAAAGTGCGACGGAGTATTTACATACAGTAAATGAATCTTGTAGCCTAACACCTTTTGCAAATCACGTACCCGTACTATCAGCTCACTTGAATAATTATCCAGAGCTGTTGCCAGAACCAAATTATGAAGTTCAAATTTCTCTGTTTTGTCTTTCACTGCCAAAACAAGGCACTTTGCAAGGCGAACAACTTTTTCTGTATTAGATCCAACAAGTAAACCCTTTACTCCTCCCACACCCTTAGTTCCCATTACAATAAGATCAATATTTTTCTCAGTGATGATCTCAGAAACATGGGTAAAAACATTTCCTACTTTTACAGCGTAATTAATTTCAACATCTTTCAATCCTTTTTCTGAAACCAGCTTCCTTAAATCTTTCTGTGATTTTTCAATCAACTTAAGCATATACACTTTATTCATCCCATTGTCGCCCAGGTAGGTTCCTGTAGTAACAAAATCTCCGTCATAAGGAGCTTCTACGATATGTAAAAGTTCTATTTTTGCTCCGGTCTGGCGACTGATTTCATGAGCAATCTCCAAAGCATTTTCTGCTTCTTTTGAAAAATCGGTGGGTACTAAAATGGTTTTCATAAGATTTAAATTTATTTTTTATACAAACATTTAATATTTTTAGGCACTAATGCGCCGATTACAAAACAAAGATGGGGCAAATGATATTAAGCATGAATAACTTAGGTCAGCACAGGCTATGATTTAAATCATTCCTTACCGATGTGCCTTGTTCATGATTATTAGTATTTTTGATTTTCTTAACAATAAATAATAAAACAATGATATTAGGATTAGATATAGGAGGCACTTTTATAAAAGCCGGTTTGGTAAATGATAAAGGAGAAATAAGTTCAGCAAAAAAAATCCCCACTCCGGGAATTATTGCTAATAACAACTTTAGTGAAAACATTCTTCAGGTTATTAAAGAATATCAAAAGGAAACTCCTATTAAAGGTGTAGGAATAGGATTCCCTGGCCTCCTGGATCAGAAAAAAGAAGGCGTACTTTTTTTACCTAATATACCTTCCATTGCCAATTTATCTATTGTTCCCTACCTAAAAGAACAACTAAACCTTCCTGTACGAATTGAAAATGATGCCAACTGTGCCGCACTTGGAGAATATATATATGGCAAAGGAAATGAAAATATGCTTTTAATGACACTCGGCACAGGAATAGGAAGTGGAGCTGTTATTGAAGGTAAATTATTTACCGGCGGACGCGGAAACGGAATGGAGGCTGGCCACATCATAAGTTCTGATGGCAAAACCATAGAAGATCATATCGGCACGGCGGGTATTCTTGCTTTTTGTCAAAGTCAGATAGATGCTGCCAATGGCAACTCTGTCCTGAATGGAAAAGAATTTACACCCAAAATGATCTATGATGCAGCCGTTGCAAAAGACGAAGTGGCAATCAGTGTCATAAACTATATTGGTAATTATTTGGGAGAATCTTTGGTAACCATCATTCGTATTCTGGATGTTGACCAGGTACTAATCGGTGGTGGAATAGCCGCAGCAAGTGACCTTTTCCTACCTGAAACAGAAAAAGTACTGAAACAATACCTCCCATCATATTATACTAATACGCTCGTTATAGAACATGCTTCTTTAAAGAATGACGCCGGGCTTTTAGGAGCAGCGGCCTTAATAGCAGATTTGTTAAAGAAATAATATGCATAGAATATTTGATCAACCAAAGAGCAAAAATCCAAAGGTCGCCTATTTCTGTATGGAATATGCTGTTGATCAATGTCTGAAAATCTATTCAGGAGGACTTGGCTATCTGGCGGGTTCCCATATGCGCAGTGCCTACGAACTGAAGCAAAATGTGCTCGGAATTGGCATATTATGGAGCTATGGTTATTACGATCAAACAAGATCTGAAAACCAGCACATGAACATCCAGTACATAAAAAAGAACTATAGCTTCCTGACTAATACCGGTATAATGTTTCCGATAAATATACACGGAACATCGGTAATGGTCCAGGTTTGGTATCTTGATCCTGAAGTTTTTAAAACCGCTCCCCTATTTCTTCTAACTACCGATATCCCTGAAAATGATTTTTTATCCAGAACCATCACTCAGAAGTTATATGACAGCAATGCGGCCACACGCATTGCTCAGTCTATCATTTTGGGAGCAGGAGGCCAAAAGTTGTTGGAAACTTTAAATCAGGAACCGGACAAATACCACCTTAATGAAGGGCATGGACTTCCGCTTTTATTTCAGTTATACCAAAAGTATAAGTCGCTTGCTAAACTAAAAGAAAAGGTGGTTTTTACTACTCATACGCCTGAAGAAGCCGGCAACGAAGTTCAATCACTGGATCTGTTGGCCGAAATGGGTTTTCTTGGAGACCTTAACAAAGAAGAAGTAATTAATATTATGGGAGCAGAAAAAGATGTCCTTAATTATACCCTTACGGCACTCCGACTTTCAGGAAAAGCAAACGCTGTATCGAAGCTACACAAACTAACTTCTCAGGAAATGTGGGGAGCTTATAAATACATTTGTCCAATCATAAGCATAACCAATGCCCAAAACCAGAAATACTGGCAAGACGCCGAATTGAAGGACATTTTTATAAAAAAGAATAAAACCGCATTAGTCAAAAGAAAGAAGGAGTTAAAAAAATCTTTATTCAAAATAGTTGCTGACCAAACAGGCAAAATCTTTGACGAAAACATCCTTACCATTGTGTGGGCCAGACGATTTGCCGGATATAAGAGAGCAGATCTTATCATTCACGATTACACTCGCTTCCTGAATCTGGTTACCAGACAGGAATGTCCAATTCAAGTTATCTGGGCAGGAAAACCTCATCCGGCAGATGCGCACGGTATTGCCATATTCAATCAGCTTATTGACAAAACTGCTGACCTTACCAGATGTGCAGTGCTTACAGGTTATGAACTTGAGCTTTCAGAAGCACTGAAGAAAGGAGCCGATGTTTGGCTAAACACACCAAGATTCCCAAGAGAAGCTTCCGGCACCAGCGGTATGAGTGCCTGCATGAATGCTACAGTAAACTTATCTATTGCAGATGGATGGTTTCCT
>JBKBXU010000361.1:0-4239 GCA_046313675.1 Cytophagaceae bacterium | reverse complement strand
GGTACCTCGAAATGCTAAAGAAATACAATCATAACTTCATCCGCCTCTGGACATGGGAATTGACAAAGTTTCAGTATAAGAAAAAGCCTATAAAATATGCGACACCTTTCCCCTGGCAACGCACAGGGCCAGGATTGGCTCTGGATGGCAAACCAAAGTTTGATTTGAGCAAATTTAACCAGTCGTATTTTGACAGGTTAAGGTCAAGGGTTATAGCAGCCATGGAGAGAGGAGTCTATGTCTCCATTATGCTTTTCGAGGGTCATGGTTTGCAATCGTCACTGGCCCCTTGGCGATGGGACGGGCATCCGTTCAATGTCAATAATAATATAAATGGAATAAACGGAGACCCAAATGGTGACGGAAAAGGGATGGAGATTCATACCTTACAAATTCCAGAAGTTAATGATATTCAAAAGGCTTATGTGAAAAAAGTGATTGATACAGTAAATGATCTGGATAATGTTCTCTATGAAATTGTTAATGAAGCCGACCTATCATCAAAGGATTGGCAGTATCATATGATTAATTACTTGAAAAAATATGAAGCGAGTAAGCCAAAACAACATCCGGTTGGCATGACATCCTATCTAAATCCTAAAAATTCAGATTTGTTTAATAGTCCCGCTGACTGGATCTCTCCGGGTTGGACGATTTGGGGTAATGATCCTTATCAAGTTAATCCACCAGTATCTGATGGAAGCAAAGTTGTACTTCTTGATACAGACCATCTATGGGGTGAAGGCGGCGATAGAACATGGGTTTGGAAAAGCTTTCTCAGAGGATACAACCCTATTTATATGGACAATCTCAGTTCAGATGTCGTAAAAGAAGATGTGCGCAGAGCAATGGGACATACACTTACCTATGCCAACAAAATGAATCTCAAAAGCATGTTCCCGCGTAATGATCTATCCACTACCACTTACTGTTTAGCCAATCCAGGTGTAGAATATCTAATCTATCAGCCCAAGCCAAATGAATCATTTGCTGTAAATTTAGATGCTGGAACATATGTTTACGAATGGTTTAACACGAACAATGGTACCATTGTTTCTTCTGGGGTTTTCACAGCAAAAAGTGGTAACAGATCTTTCTTAGCGCCTTTCATTGGAGATGCAGTCTTATACATTTATAAGCAATAATGCTAACAAAGTTGTTGTTGAAACTTAAATCTCTTTGGATTCGTTTTTGGATGAACTTTGCCGGATTAAGCCCTTTCGGGCGCATTGCCACATGGCTTGCCACATGGTTTGTTCCGCCATATAAAGGGCGTAGTTATTTATCTAGGCTTAATACTCAAGGTTATATTTCAACAAAAGCATCTATTTTTCACGATGATCTCCAACTTCATAATAATGTTTTTATAGGCGACAGAGTTGTCATTTACAAGGCTAAGGATGGAGGCCCAGTACAAATTGGAAAGGGTTCACACATTCACAGTGACACTATTATCGAGGCAGGAGCTGGTGGTAGTCTTACAATAGGCGCTAATACCTCTATTCAGCCCCGATGTCAGTTTTCAGCATACAAAGGTTCTATTGTGATTGGTTCTAACGTTCAAATAGCTCCAAATTGTGCCTTTTATCCTTACAATCACTGTTTTACCCCTGATGAACCTATAAAAAATCAACCACTACAAACAAAAGGCGGTATAGTTGTTGAAGATGATGCCTGGTTAGGTTTCGGAGTTATTGTATTAGATGGCGTTAGGATTGGGAAAGGGGCAGTTATTGGCGCAGGTTCTGTCGTTACACATGATATACCCGATGGTGCAATTGCTGTAGGGGTTCCTGCCAGAGTTATTAAAACGAGGGCCGAAATTGGTTTAAAAGAAGAAAAAGAAAGCAAACAACCAGAATTTATTTCATGAGATTGAAGTCACAACCTTTAGTCAGTATAGTAACGCCAGTATATAATTGTGAGAAATATCTGGCTGAGTGTATAGAAAGTGTATTAGCTCAGACTTACACAAACTGGGAATATATTATTGTAAATAATTGTAGCACCGATCGTACATTAGAAATAGCGCAAAAATATGCAGAAAAAGATAAAAGAATTCAAATTTGTTGTAATAAAAAGTTCTTAAACATTGTTCAGAATCATAACTACTCACTCACTTTGATAGCACCTCGAAGTAAATATTGCAAGATGCTGCATGCCGATGATTGGCTGTTCCCCGAGTGTTTAGAAAAAATGGTAGAAATTGCTGAGAAATATCCCTCTGTTGGAATTGTTGGTTCATACAGACTTGATGATGTCAAAGTAAATTGTGATGGTCTTCCTTATCTAAGTAATGTTATTCCGGGAAAGGAGATCTGCCGTTCCACTCTTCTTAATGGTATATATGTTTTTGGTTCTCCTACGACCGTATTATTTCGATCAGAACTGATTAGAAGAAAAAAGCCCTTTTTCAATGAGAATAATTTCCATTTTGATAAAGAAGCATGTTTTGACATCTTGAAGGATTCTGATTTTGGTTTTGTACACCAGGTCCTCTCTTTCACGCGCAGGGAGAATGAGACAAATACAACATTCGCAAAGTGGTTCAACACATATATTTTAGGAGATCTGATTATCTTAAAAAAATATGGTCCTTTATATCTTAGTAGGGAAGAATATAAGAGACTTTTGAAAAAGCATTTAAATATTTATTATAGATTTCTTGGCAAAAGTATGTTAAGATTTAGGGAGAAGAAGTTTTGGGATTTTCATAAAAAAGGGTTAAAAGAGCTCGGAATCCCAATTAGTATAAGCAAACTATCAGTAAACGTATTTACTGTGTTATATAATAGGATATTAGATTCATTAAAAATATAAGAACTCTCTTCACCGAGTTATATAAAAATCTTTAAAGCCTCTCTTTTTTATATAACAGCGCATTAGATGCATTAAGGATATATTTATATTTCTGTGCGAATTGCATATCTGGCAAATATCATAACCAACAGCTATGATAGTGGAGGTAGCGTCCACGCGTCGCAAATAGCAACGAGACTATTAAATAGGGGACACAAATTATATACAAATTTATTAAGTGAAACAGATGATTTTATTAAGTTGAATAATGAAGAGTTTTTTACAAGAGGAAAAGAAATAGAAGCCTTTTACATACGAATAGACAGCGATCCCTGCAAAGACAGACTAACTCTATTTAGAAGAGCTAATTATAAGGCTCCTTGCATATGGGAAATTAACTCGCCGATAGAAGAATTGCGAACGAAAGGGATCCCCGATAATCAGTTGGACGAGTACAACAAAAAGAGAAAAAGACTAGCAAAGATGGTAGATGTCGCGGTGTGTGTGTCGAAAGAGATGGAGGAATACACGCGTTCATTTCTTCAAATTCAAGACACACACGTGATCCCGAATGGCTCAGATTATCACATGTTTTCTCCTGATAACAGGGATGAGAACTTATATGATAAATCAAAATTCAAAGTTATATTGGCTGCTTCTGCTGAATATGCCTGGCAGGGTATAAACATAGTCAAAAAATTGGCTGCTGAGTTATTGTCCATAGATAGAGATATATTAATACTAGTTACCTCAGAGGGTAATTCAACAGAAAACCTATGGTATCTCGGACACATACCATATTCTCAAATGCCCCGATATCTGGCATCGGCTGATGTCGGATTATGTATATATGAATCTATTGATTTTTTTAATAAATTTTATTTTTCCCCTTTAAAAATGTTTGATTATATGGCATCGGGATTACCGGTCATTGGTAGCGATGTAGGACAAATAAGATCTATAATAAGGGAAAACCAGAATGGTTTATTAACAGATAACTCTATTGGTGATATAATTGAAAAGCTTATTTTTTTAAAAAAAAATAGGGATTTAGCATCAAGAATGGGTGCAAAGGGAAGAGAGGCAGTTATAAGCAAATACAACTGGGATTCAGTTGTATCGGCGATAGAGGGAATATTGGGAGATGTTAACTCCGTTAAAAGACGATTGAGACTTATCAGAATAAGCAGGTTCGGCACAGAATACATAAAACTAAGGGCAGACGATATTTTAGGAAAGACTAAAAGATTACTTATTCCCTAAGAGTCAAAAAAATAAAAAATTGATTGCAATTTCAAATCATGGAAATCAGTATTATCATTTGTACTTATAATCGAGCCGAAAGTCTTAGAAGAACCTTGAATAGTATAATCACTATGACAGTACCAGAGGATCTGTTATGGGAAATAATTATAGTTGATAATAATTCCAGCGATAATA
>JBKBXU010000360.1:0-4252 GCA_046313675.1 Cytophagaceae bacterium | reverse complement strand
TTTGAAAGTTTCATAGGTTATTTAATAAGAGGTACGAGAGAGGTTGTTGGAAGAGTAGTAGATAGAGTGATGAAGGAAGTGTTGTTGATCGTACATAGAAGGCATAGAGGGGTTGGATAGATTGATTAAAATGGTTAGAATAAGGACAGGCCTGTAAGCCTGTTCTTTTATTTTATAGGGGAATGAGGATATTTTTCCATGTTTCGAGAGCTGAAAACAATTTGAAAGTTTCATAGGTTATTTAATAAGAGGTACGAGAGAGGTTGTTGGAAGAGTAGTAGATAGAGTGATGAAGGAAGTGTTGTTGATCGTACTATAGAAGGCATAGAGGGGTTGGAAGATTGATTAATGGTTTAATGTTAAGGGCAGACCCGTAAGTCTGCCTTTTTTTTATTTTTGACCTCTGATTTTTTATAGTTAACTTCCAGACATAAACAACCTGTCTAAAATGTCTTATAGTGAAAATCGTATTGGAGATATACAATACGCTATTAAAAACAAGGAAGTACACAGGGCTACAGCCGGCTTAATGGATTTTGTCCGGGATTATTTGCACGATACTTTACTATTTGATGAAGTAATTCAGTTAAGAAAAAGGTATAATAATGTAAGGGAACTTGGTTCTTCAGATATTCCTGAAAATGACAGTAAAGAAATCCTGAATCAGGCTAAAGAAATTTTGGACAAAGCCTTAACTTATCCAATAAAGGAGAAAGAAGAGGATCTGTTGGCTAAATATCCAAAACACCATTTATTACAAGCGGTTGAATTAACAAAAATCTATTCTAAAGGATCATTTTCTCTTGGTCCTGTAAGTACTGTGTTAAAAGCAGGAGAAATTACCGGGATTGTGGGAGAAAACGGAAATGGGAAAACGACTTTACTACGAATTTTGGCCCGTTTATTAAGCTTTAACTCAGGCAAACTGTCGTATACTTTTGATGATACCACTGAAGACGATGATTACAGGATAAAACATAAGATCGCTTATATACCTCAAAGCTTGGAACGATGGCAGGGGACCTTAAAAGAAAACCTGCATTATGCTGCTTCGATACATGGGATTCACGGACAGCAAAATACAAATGATGTGGAATTTGTGCTTCATCGTATGGGTTTATCCAATTTTGCCCATTTGGGATGGAATGAATTGTCCAGCGGATATAAACTTCGATTTGAAATAGCTAAAATGCTGGTCTGGTCACCTAAGATCTTAATTTTAGATGAACCTTTAGCCAACCTGGATATTAATGCCCAACAATGGTTGCTTCAGGATTTTAAACATATTGCACGTTCTCTTAAAAATCCGGTTGGTATTATATTGAGTTCCCAGCAGTTGTTTGAAGTAGAGCATGTTGCCGACAGTATTATATTTCTACGGAACGGTAAGTGTGATTACAGTGGTAATATGAGCGAATTTATGCGCGATCGACAAGGAAATGTATTTGAAATTTCCGGAGATTTCACTGCTGCTCTCTTACAGCAGGCTCTTTCCTCCAAAAGTTATTACTTTACTGAAAATGGAGCTTCTATTACAGTAAATACAGATTTGGACATCAGTTCCGGTGACTTGCTAAAAGACATCCTTGATTCGGGCTACAACCTAAAATACTTTCGTGACATAAGCACTTCCACCAAACAACTTTTTAAGTTATAATAATCAATGAAAAGGTTTCTTTACAGGATTACTCCGTCATTTGTACATAGGATCAATGACAATCTATTAAAAAATGATGTTTTAGGGTGGCAACTTCAATTGCCTTCAATTTTATGGTTGTGGTTTCTAATATCCCTCATCACCTTGCCCGTGGCTTTAATATATCCTTTGGATGTGGTGGGAACATCCGATAAAATAGGTGTCCGTTCTATAGCCATTATTACAACTGTTTTACAGTTTTTCCTTTATGGATTCATACTTATACAATTCAACTCCACAAAACTGTTTGGAAAAAAAACGTTTCTTCATGGTTTAAAAGAACAACTTGCTTATTTCCTGGTCATGTTTCTTTGCTTTACCAATGTAATATTGTTTCCATTGGTCATTGATATAAGGAAAACAGATTTCTTCTCTGATGAAACCATTGTAAATGAACAAATAACCTATAATAAGGCACGTCACTATTTTATGGAGTACAGTTCCCAGTATCATTATTTTCCTGATGGAAAATATTTTCAAACCTATATGGAAATGACTCCCTCAGATTCTGGAAGGTTCAGAAACAGATATGAATACTATGGTGAGATTGTGAAGCCACTTATTGCGCCTTATCTGTCAGATGTTGATCAGGTAAATTTGGATAGCAGGTATGCTACCCGGACCGACTCTGTACCACAGTTTTATTATACGGAAGATGACTATGTTTCGGACTTTATGTATTATAAGATCAACCCTGATATATATAACAAAGCCGGATATCCTCTTGATTATAACTATTCACTTTGTCAACTTCATAATAAGTCAGATAATGAACGACTTGAAGAAATAAAGGAATTCATAAGTCTATTTAAAAAATACCAAACCCTAAGAAATCCATACTGGAAGACCGTAACCTTCAAATCGCCGGAAGATATTTTAAAAAATTACCATTCCAACCGATTCGCTTCTTCAGTATACGAGAAAAAGGAGTATGACCGATATGCTCATATTCAAAATGAGGTGGTGAGCAACGTTCATTCTAATATATTGTCGTCAAAATATAATAAGTGGCGCAATGCCGGGGTATCCGCCGGAGTGTCCTTTCATATTGCAATAGTATTATGCATTTTAATTTTTATTTTTAAAAATGTACGCCTCAGGCCGTTTATTTTATCCTTTGTATATTTGGGGTTGCTTATTTTTATCATTTCAATAATAACCATACTTACAAATACCAAGGACTTTTTTGCGGTGCATGTACCTCTGGGTATATTTTTCCTTGGCCTATTTTATGTATTCAGAGTAAAGTCCTGGAACCACTATTCTCAGAATAAAACTATTATAAGTATATATACAAATATGGCATTTGCTTATGCTCCATTATTCTTTTTCTTCTATTTATCCGGTTATTTAAATCTATGGGAATTGCCCTATGAATATTGCAAGGTGAATCCTCAAATTTGCGATGAAAGAAGACTGGTATTAGACACCATTCGGGAAGCTCTTGTCTGGGGTGGGCCGGTGCTTTATTTGTTTTTGGGAAGTTTTATTTTCAAGAGATTTTATAATATAGTTCTTTCTTTGCCTTTGCTGAAGTAAATTTGCATACTTCCATTTTGCCTTGGGCGTTAATAACTGCATAGGTTATGATTTATTCCATTGTTGATATAGAAACTACCGGTGGTCATGCTTCGGGAAATCGCATTATTGAAATTGCGATCTTTCGCTTTGATGGAAAAAAAATCCTTGATCATTATCATACACTAATAAACCCGGAGCTTAGGTTGCCAGGCTTTATTACTTCACTTACAGGCATTACCGATGATATGCTTAAGGATGCACCTACCTTTGCAGAGGTAGCATCGGAAATTCAGGAATACACCGCCAATACTGTTTTTGTTGCGCATAATGTAAATTTCGACTATACCTTTATTAAAAGTGAATTTGAAGCGCTGGGAGAGAAGTTTGAGCGAAGCAAATTATGTACAGTAAGGCTCAGTCGTAAGATTTTCCCGGGACTTCCTTCCTATGGACTGGGAAGTTTATGCAGTCATATAGGGATTAAAATTCTGGATCGTCACAGGGCAAAAGGAGATGCAGAGGCTACGGTAGAACTTTTTCAATTGCTGCTCAAATGCGATTCCGAGCATTTTATACAAAAATCCCTTAAAAAGAACTCCAGAGAATCTCTCCTTCCGGGCCACCTTCCAAGAGAGCAGTTTGATGCACTTCCTGACAGGCCTGGCGTATACTATTTTCATGATCAGCGAGGAAAACTGATCTATATCGGCAAAGCTGTCAGCCTCAAAAAAAGAGTAATCAGTCACTTCTCAGCCAAACAAAAAAGTAAGCAAAGTCAGAATTTTATACGTGAAATTCATGGCTTGACCTTTAAGCTGTGTGGAAATGAGTTGATTGCATTATTATTGGAATCCTATGAAATTAAAAAGAACTGGCCGGTTTACAACAGAATACAAAAAAGGGTACGACAAAATTACGGAATATACCGGTATGAAGATTTGGAAGGATATGTCCGTCTCTGTGTTGGAAATGTTCAGAAGCACACATTGCCATTACTATACTTTCGATACATTTCAGAAGCGAGAAATTTTCTTA
>JBKBXU010000359.1:0-4323 GCA_046313675.1 Cytophagaceae bacterium | reverse complement strand
AGAAACGTTAAAATCCTCACCTCCGGCAACAGAAGTTGTAGAAACATATGGGTTTTGCAAAAGCAGATCTACAGTAAGTGGATCTGTGATGGTAATGGCCTTTGCTGCCGTATTATTATCTTCATTGCTTTCGACAACCAGATTTTCATGATCGGCAAAGAAAATGATGTAATAGCCCCCTGCCGTTGTCCCTTCAGGTATGGTCACCGTGGCCGACCTGGTATCTGACGCACCGGCCGCTAAAGTTGCACCTGAAGACCATCCGAGGAATACATCCTCTGCATCCCATACCGCATTGGTGGACAAATAATAACCGACATTGCTTGAAGATGCTGCTCCATTTCCGGAATTATGTATGTCAACATACACATCAACGCTTCCTCCTCTCAATACAGATGCAGAGGAAACCAAAGGCGATTGAAGCAACAGGTCAACAACTACAAGATCTGTAAAGGTAAATGGCAATGCACTAATGTTATTATCTTCATTGCTTTCGACAACCAGATTTTCATGATCGGCAAAGAAAATGATGTAATAGTGCCCTGCCGTTGTCCCTTCAGGTATGATCACCGTGGCCGACCTTGTATCTGACGCACCGGCCGCTAAAGTTGCACCTAAAGACCTTCCGAGGAATACATCCTCCGCATCCCATACCGCATTGGTGGACAAATAATAACCAACATTGCTTGAAGATGCTGCTCCATTTCCGGAATTGTGTATACTGACAGAAACCTCCATGTTATCACCCCTGGTAAGAGAAGTGGTGGAAAGCTCAGGATTTTGAAGTAGCAAGTCAACATGTAATGCAGATTCTGTAACCTCAAATGCTACCGCACTTATGTTATTGGTTTCATTTTCTTCTGCCACGCTGTTTTCAAAATCTGCAAAAAACAGAATATAATAATTTCCCGGGGTAGTTTCCAAAGGAACACTTACAGTCGATGTCCGGGTTCCTGCTGTTCCTGCAACAAGTGAAATCCCTGTGGAATTTCCAAGGAAGACATCATTTTCATCATAGGTTTCATCCTCCGATAGGTAATATCCAACCATACTGGAAGGGGCATTTAAGCTACCCTGATTTCGTACAGAACTCGTAACGGTAATTTCACTACCCGGGCTCGCCATCACTGGGTCAACCGTGGGATTTTGGATAATCAGATCCGGAATTACGCAAGAAAAACTTGCAGCAAATCCAGCTCGTGTTCCCGTAAAATCCGACTTTAGCCTTATGGTAAGAGCCCCGCCGGGATGTGAACTTGTTATGGCTGCAGGCAAAGTGGTTCCTGTAAAAGTACGGTCTGGAGTGGCTTTTACCGATGGACCGTGATAGATGTATACGAAGTCATAATTTGCCTCCATATTGAAAGAAGAAAAAGTTAATCTTACCTTCCCTCCTTCTGTCTCCGGGTTTATCACCAACGAGCCATCGGCATTATTGGCATAGTTGCCATTGGGTCCTCCATGGTCGTATACCATGCCTGCACAGGAGGTGACAGACGACGTACCTGAAAAAGGCACCAACACTGTACTTCCTTCCGGAATAATGGTTATCGTGGTATTGTTAACATTGTTATTTTCACTTAATTCCACAACCTCATCCGTATAATCTGCATAGAATAAAATAAAATAATTTCCTGCCGGTATGTTTGCAGGGATGGTAAGAGTCTGACTTTTTGCTGAGCTGGTAAAGGCCGCTAATTGAGCTCCGGCTGAGAAACCTAAGAAAACATCGTTTTCATCCCAGGTAATATTATCCGACAAATAGTATCCAACATTACTTGAGCCCGCAACAGCATTGCCCTCATTCCTTATATTGCATGAAACCGAAATGGTGCTGTTGGCTTCAACCACTCTTGGATTTACCGTTGGGCTTATAATTCTTAGGTCTGCAGCAGGCGGTATAATGGTTATCGGGAGGTAAGTAAAGTTATTTGTTTTATCCTCTTCTGCTTCAACATTGCTATAATCTGCATAGTAAATTATAAAATAATCACCTGGTGGAGTATCAATAGGAATTATTACACTTGCACCTCGGGATTGTTCCTCTTCAACGTTCAACAAACCTCCTGATCTGGTTCCAAGCAAAATATCATCTTCATCCCATACCATATCGTTGGAAAGGTAAAAGCCTATATTGCTGGTGAATGCCATATAGTTACCCTGATTTATTATTCGACAGGCATATGTAGGGTTGCTTCCAGAAAGTAAGGTTTGAGGCCCATGTGGTGAAGTAAGTACCAGGTCTGGCAAAGGCACGTTTTCAACACAGCCGATCATGGCTTCGAATCCTGATCCCTGCCCAGAACCATTAGACACAAATCGTAGGGTTAAGGAACCATCATTGGATCCGTAAAAGACAGAAGAAGGTTGTAATTCTGAGTTCGAATAGGTGCCGATAAGCGGTGCCGAAGTTGAGTTTCCATTGTAAATAGAAAGGTATTGCCAGGCACTCATCGTTCTAAAGGAATTAAAAGTTAAACTTACCTTACTCCCTTCAGTGGATGGATTAATAATTAATGTTCCATTTGAATTAAACCAGGTATTTCCATACCCTCCCACATCGTATAATATTCCATCGCATCGTGTAACAGAACTTGTCCCTGCATGTGGCATTAATACGTTGGTACCTTCAGGCCATACTTGAATTTGGAAAGCTACAATGTTATTCGTTTCATCCGTTTCGGCTACGACATTTTGGTGATCCGCATAGAAAAGAATATAATATATGCCCGGTTCGGTATTCGCAGGAATAGTCAGGTTAGAGTAAATCTGAGTGGATGTATTTCCTCCATGTAATAAACTTACAGGCCTTGCGTCCAAAAGAATATCTCCCGGGTCATAGGTTTCATTATTTGACAGGTAAAATCCAATAACAGAGGGGTCAGCACGTGAATTGCCTTCATTTTTTACATATGAAGTTACCGGAAAGGTTGCTCCTACTTGTATATTCTGAGATGGAATGATCGGATCTATTATTATAAGATCACGAATAAGAGGTATTACAGTAATGGATTGAGAAGCTCTGGTGTTGTTAGTTTCATCCAGCTCATAGACTTTATGGTCATAATCTGTATATATAATTAAATAATATTCACCCGGAGGTGTGTTCTCGGGAATTTTAATACCAGTTGTTCCATTAAAAGTGGCACCTGCAGCAATGTTAGTTGACCCGAAATGATCTAAAAAAAGATCTTCCGAATCCCAAACATCGTCAATTGATAAATAAAAACCGGATCTTGGAGCCGTTCTGGAAGCTCCGGTACCCTGATTTCTGATAGAATAATTGGTCTCAAAAGGAACTTCCGGAGCTATTGATGTAGTAGTGGTAGAAAAGCTAGTTACAATCAGATCCGGCATGGGAGCTTCTTCTACGCAACTCACCGTTGCTGAAAAACCAGCATAATGATGATGGGCGTCGCTAATAAATCTCAAAGTTAATGCGCCACTTGGGCTGGTTCCATAAATTGTTCCCGGACTGTTGGTGTGGGCAAAGGTACCTAGTGAAGGAGCTGATGAATTTGTACCATTATAAATGATCAGATAATCAAAAATATTCATCTCCTGGGTTAAAAATGAAGTAAATTCAAGTTTTACCTTATTGCCCGGTATGGATGGATTAATGGTAAGCATTCCATTGGAATTCCCGACATAGTCACCCGCCATTCCTCCATTGTCATGAACAAAACCTGAACACATGGTGACTGTTTGGGAACCGGAAACCGGAACATTAACATTGGTTCCGCTTGGATAAACAATTATTTCTCTACTGGAAATGTTATTGTCTTCATTACCTTCCTCCACCTGATTATTATAATCGGCGAATGCCAATAAAAAGTAATCACCGGGAATGACCGATTCCGGAATAGTGAAGGTTCCGGATCTACCAGAATTGCTTGTTTTATTTAAAGCCCCCCCTTCCGAAATACCAAGCAAAAGATCATCTTCTTCATAGCTTGAGTTGGAGGATAGATAAAAGGCCACGTTACTGGATGATGCATCAACATGCCCCTGATTCCTTACTGTGCAAGAGTATGGCATGGTTGCCCCTACATCAACATGAGCTTGGACGGTCAGGTTATTAATAATAAGATCGGGAGCCGGAGGTAATACGGTTATTTCTATAACATTAATATTATTGTTTTTATTAGTCTCCCAAATGACATTATTAATATCAGCTCTTACAATTATATAATACGTTCCTGGAGTTGTGTTTACCGGAATGCTAACAATTCTCGTGAAAGTAGAAAGGGAGTTAGCGCTTAGTCCTGAAGTGTTAAAAGAGCCGAGTGAAATATCTTCCGACTCATAGGTGTCATTAACTGA
>JBKBXU010000358.1:0-4342 GCA_046313675.1 Cytophagaceae bacterium | reverse complement strand
CAGGTCCAATTGTAGAGTCTTCCTCTTTTTTTATTTCCGTAAGTATAACTTTTCCAAGAGACTAAACCTAATCCTGTTTTTTAACCGGACGCCAGTAATTCTTTATCATCAATTGAATATTCTTATTCTGTATGATGTTATTTGCCTTATCGTACCTGTTTTTAACAATACTAATGCCAGACATTATAAAAATAACAGTTGTTAAGAAGGCAAGAAGGTAACCTGAAGTATGGCCTGAGGGCCGTTCAGAAAATAGCATAGGATACTTGGGCTCTATATAGAAAAGAATGGCCAGACAAAGAAATGTTAAGACTGTCATTATTATCCTTTTTTCTTTTCTTAATAACACAGAAAAGGCAAAAATGAATAAAATAAAATGAAAGATCGTTTCTCCGCGCAATCCTCCGGTAATTGTGTAACAATAGGATAAAACAACTAAAAATATTATGCAAAGAGGGAAAATTACTTTATCATAAAAGTTATAATATTTAGAGAGTATATATCCGGTGACCAACAAGGTAATGCCGGTTACATCCACCAAAATAATGTTAAATGATTGCCTAAGGATCAGATCATGGAGAAGAAATCCGCTTAAGAGAATACTGGCCAGGAAAGTAAAGGTATTAAAAACCTCGGATTCTAATTTTTCACTGCGCCTGTTAATTTTGAATTTCATTCTGTTGTATTAAAACCCTTCTTCAAATATACAGTTTTGGGATGTAATATTTTTATTGGGAATGTTAATTTTTGAGCGGTGAAATCTAAAATAAGATAAATTGTTTAAATTTATCGATAAAATTATTTTATGTAACTTTTGATATCCTGATTATGCGGAGAGAACCGTCTGATTTAATTTATCTTGGCACAAATTGAGGGTTCTGTTAAATAGTTCAGTTCAACCAATAACATCCGGTTTGTGTTTGAAATTTCATTGATTTTTTAAACATAATAAGGGTAAATAGGTTTTTACTTTCATTTTTAAAGTAATATTCTTAATCTTAAGCATGAAAATTTATATAGCAGGACCGGATGTTTTTAGAGCTGATGCACAAGATCATTTTCATTACATTAAAAAACTTTGCGAAGCTTATGGGCATGAGGCTCTTATTCCAACCGATAACGAAGTTTCCGAAGGTCTTGAAAAGAAGGAGAAAGGCAGAGAGATTTTTGTGGGAAACATTAATATGATGGATCAGGCAGAAGTAGTGTTTGCCAACATTGAACCTTTTAGAGGAGCATGTATGGATGATGGCACCGCCTTTGAAGTTGGCTATTGTTATGCGAAAGAAAAAAGGATTATTGCCTATTCTACCTGCAAAGATTTACAACTTCATGAAGTTACTTCGCAAATGTTTGATTTATCAAAACAAGATAAGTATTCAGAAATAGAGGATTTTGGGAATTGTGTTAACTTAATGATAAGCAATGCTATAGAATTGCAAGGTGGTGACATTTTTACGAATATTGAGGAGTGCCTATACTTTCTAAATGCTGCTGACGTGCAATAAAAGCTTAAACATTATAATGATTTTCTGAGTAATTCTTCTGTGAAAAAAGAATTGCTATTTTTTTTAATACTTGTATCATCCTGTGCACCGACGAGAATTGTTAAGCCTTTAGAAAAAGGAGAAAAAAGCCTTGCGGTTTCGGCAGGTGGGCCATTGGTCAATATACCTGGAATAGTTGCCCCATTACCCTTTACCTCAGTCTCAGGTGCAACCGGCCTGAGAAGTGACCTGAGTTTGTATTCAGGAATTAATACAACTTCATTGCTTTTTGGTGTCCTGCACACGGATGTAGGTATTTTAAAAGAACTCCGCAAGCCTGATGGCTTTTTACCAGGTATTAGCATTGCTCCCAGTATAAATTTTATGATTGACCATTGGGAATGGAATGCAAAATTTTACCCCCAGTTCGATTTAAATTTTTATTGGCATTATATAAATAAAAAAAACTTTTTTTATGTGGGGTCATCTAATTGGTTTGAATTTTCCAGATCCAAGGCGCATGGAGAGCTTCTGACTCAACACTGGGTACCTGATGTTCATTTGGGCCATACTTTCATAATTAAAAAAATGGGTTACACTCTGGAAGTGCGCTACCTGGCACCTTTTAATGAAAACAGGATCGTTGTATTAGATTACATTAGTCCAGGAGACCGGGGTGCCATTGGTGTATATTTTGGCTTAAGCAGGAGGTTCAAATGAGGGTGGTCAGCTTTATTCTTCTAATTCTATTATCATCTTGTTACAGGATAGAAGATACTGTTTTTCAATCTGTACGAACCGATGCTTACTATTTTGATGACTATGACGGAGAAGTAGATTTTCGTATGGATGAGTTTTTTGATATTCCACAGGAAATGATTCATTTATTTAAAATTGAATCCAATAACAATGGAGACAGGGCAATGATATGGGCAGTTTATGTGGGCGACCTGGACAGAATCTCCCGGGATACGGTCATCCTCTACTGCCATGGGAATTACATGCACATGGATTATTATTGGCCCAGAACCAAGCTGCTTGCTAATGTAGGTGGCAAAAATAAGTACGGAATCCTGACTTTTGACTACAGAGGATATGGTATGTCTGAAGGCGAACCTACAGAAGATGGATTATATGCCGATACGGAAGCGGCCATACAATGGTTGAAAAAAAATGGATTAACCGATGATAGGTTTATGATGTATGGTTATAGTTTGGGCACAGCACCCGCTACCAGATTATCTGCCCGGCCAGCGTCCTTGAAACCATCTAAGTTAATTCTTGAATCTCCTTTTGCCTCCGCAGATGTTTTTGTACAGGATGCTGCCTTACTTGCACTGCCACCTTCGTATGTTACTAACTTAAAAATAGCAAATGCAGAAGAAATAAGGAATGTGGATCAGCCTCTTCTGTGGATACATGGAACCGAAGATGAAATTCTTGACATTAAAACTCATGGAGAAGCAGTTTACAGAAATCATAAGGGGAGCTATAAGCAAGCCAGGAGAGTTGAAGGTGCAGGGCACTTTAATATTCAGATATTTCTGGGAGCGATGGGGTATTCAAATCTTGTAAATCGTTTTATAAGAGAATAAATTTAGGTTTCTGTGTTTCTTAGTTTACTGTTTTTTATCCCATAGATAAAATATACTACCAGACCTGCCGCCAGCCATATTCCGAAACGAACCCAGTTGCTGAAACCAAGTTCTGACATGAGGTATATATTACTTAAAAGCCCTAAAACCGGAATCAGGGAAAGTTGCTTTATGATAGATAACAAACATAAAGCACTACCAACAACAGCAAATATCCATAAGGGAAGTTTTTCGGTAAATGGACCGTCTGTAGGGGAAAAATACTCCATAAAAGATGCTGGTCCATAATACATAATTAAAACCATCATCAGAATGATGAGTAATGGTATATAAATCCGGCTGTTTGCATAGGGGATTTTAAATTGTCCTTCTTTTGCCGGCTTTTTAACTAAAACACCTCCACATACCACAGCGAATGCAAATAAAGTTCCTATGCTCGTCAAATCCGTAACCTCTTCAAGATTCATGAAAAGAGCTGGTATTGCTACAACAAAACCCGTCACAATGGTTGCAAATGCGGGTGTGTGAAACCGTGGGTGAATTTTAGAAAAAACCGCAGGCAATAATCCGTCACGGCTCATACTCATCCATATTCTGGGTTGTCCTAACTGAAAAACAAGAAGTACGCCAGCCATGGCAATGATTGCACTCAAAGCAACAATTCCGGAAATAAAATTCAGACCAACGCGATTAAATACATAAGCAAGCGGGTCTCCCACTCCAAGCTCAGAATAATGAACCATACCTGTTAATATAAGTGCAATCGCTACGTATAAGATGGTTGAAATTATAAGTGATAAAATCATGGATAGGGGAAGGTCGCGCTGGGGATTTTTGGTTTCTTCTGCCGTGGTAGAAATGGCATCAAAGCCAATGTATGCAAAAAATACTGCTGCAACGCCGGAAAGCACACCGGAAAATCCGGTTGGAGCGAATGGGCTCCAATTTTCCGGATTAACATAGAATGCTCCTATGGCAATTACCATGAGAATAACGATCATTTTTAACAGCACCAGCAGATTTGCAGCCTTCTTGGTTTTTTTGATTCCAACATACACCAGTAGGGTAATGAGAAAGACAATAACAAGAGCCGGAATATCGGCTATGACAGGAATGCCGGCAACATTAGGCGCATTTTCCCAAGCCAGCCATGCTGCTTGTTGTCCTGAAAAAAGATCTTTCCAGAGCGTGCCTTCTGCTAATAGCGACTCTACTTCGGTGTGTCCCCTTGCTGCAGACAGGTAATCCATAGACATCCAA
>JBKBXU010000357.1:3804-4354 GCA_046313675.1 Cytophagaceae bacterium | reverse complement strand
GGTCAATATAGAATGATTGATGATGTTGAGGAGCAAATCCATGGTTCCTCCTAAAAGAAAGATGGCAACCGGCAATATCATGCTGAACCTATTGACTTTTGTGTTTGACAGTTCAGGTTTTCGTATGGAGGAAAGTACAATGGAGACAATCCCTGCAAATATTCCCACATAGTTAATGAACGAATATTCCTTGGCCTGTGTATCAAAAAAAAGAATTGCTGCACTTACCGGTATGATCAGTGAAATTTTGTTGGCAACGGTTGTGATGGTCATGTTTACCTTTTCTACTGTTAAGGCCATTAAGTAAAAGGTAAAGACAAACAGCATGCCCATAAGTGCAGAGGGAAGCAACCAGGGGGAATTTGTGCTGACTCCTTCAGGTAGTGAAAAGCCTGAATAAAGAAAGCCTGTGGCAACGCAGATAAAATAATTTATAACAATAGCTATAAGGGTATTGACCCTGAAAATGAAGAATAATTTAAAAATTATAAAGATTAGCGTTGTTAGCCCGATTGTTATGAATAAGTTCAGCATTTATGGTAGAATGAGG
>JBKBXU010000357.1:0-3794 GCA_046313675.1 Cytophagaceae bacterium | reverse complement strand
TATCTTTTTGTGATAAATTTATAATTTATTTAATGAATTATCGGGATTGTTGAAAGTAAAATTATATTTGTAGTATTGATTGTTGGATTTAAAAAAAGAATGACCCAGCCAAGTTTAATTTCATTTAAGAAAATCGGGGATTCTGATAGTGGGTTTATCTCGGTTGCCCAGTTTGAAGAACAAGTGCCTTTTGATATCAAGAGGATATTCTGGATCTATGATTCTCCTGAGGCTCTTATCCGTGGAAATCATGCACATCGCACCGGAAAGCAGGTCATCATTCCTTTGAAAGGAGAAATTGAAGTTAGTCTTGAGAATTCCGGTGGAGAAACTAACGTGTTTGTGTTAAAAGATCCTAATACAGGCTTACTCGTCCCGGAAATGCATTGGCTGAAAATTAAAATGGAAAAAGATTCTGTGCTTCTGTGTATTTCTTCTATGCCCTACGATGAGAAGAATTACATGCGCGAGAAGAAAGAATTTTTTCAGAAATAATATCCTGGTTGAAATATTTGGTCAAAATAGAAACAGATGCTCATAATTCCCACATGGAATTGTTTCTGTTTAATACCGAAAAGCACCTGAAGTCACAACCTCACCCTGAACGTTATACCTTTAAGTTGATACATAATAAGACCGGCATAATTCATGCACAGTTGAGTCTTTTTGTAAAGGAAAACCAGGCCGTGAGTCCTTTAAGAGCCCCATTTGGTTCAGTGGAGTTTGATTCTAAATTGTCATTTGCTAATCTCCTGCAACTTTTGGAGGCAGTAGACGAGTTTGCGTCAGAGCGCAAGCTTAGTTTAATCAGATTGGTCTCTTATCCTTTTTGCTATGCCAATGAAAACAGCCAGTTGCTAGCTTTTGCCCTACTTGCAAAAGGGTATAATATGCCTGTTGCAGAAGTTAATTACCATATAGATGTTGATCAGGAGCCTTTTGAAAAAAAGATTAAGCTGACGGAACGTCAAAAACTTAAGCGCTGTCTGAAGAAAGGGTATGTGTTTTCTTCCGGAGAAATGGAAGAACCTGATAATATATACGATTTCATTATGCGCTGCCGGAATGCTAAAGGATATCCCATTACCTTGTCAAGAGAAGATTTTAAGGCACTTTTTGATAAACTTGCCGATGAGTTTGTGTTTTTTAAGGTTGAGTATGCTAACAAGCCGGTAGCCTTAAGTTTTGGGGTGAAGATTAACTCCCAAATTTTATATAATTTTTATATGGCCGATGATCCTGAATATAAAAGTGATAGCCCCTGTGTCTTATTGCTGGAAGGGATCTACAATTATTGCCAGGAAAATAAATATCACATATTGGACTATGGAACAGCTTCTGAACACGGTGTTCCCAATCAAGGTTTAATAGCTTTTAAAGAAAGTACCGGAGGAAAGCCTTCATTAAAGCCTGTATTTGAGAAGATATTCAGTTGATTTTATTTTAATTTATAAACCTTATAAGCATAATTTTCTGCTATAATTTCCAAATCCAGCATGTGTTCCCTGTAGGTAAGAATGTGTGTAACTCCTGATGTCTTTAGTTCTTCCAGGGTCTGTTGGTCCATTCTCATAAAGTGGGCGTAGGCCGGAAGTTCCAGGTGGAAGCCTTTTTTTTCGTTTTCCGTAGAAATTCCATATACCTGCTGAATCCGACTGTACCAGGTACCGATATGCTCCCTTTTTCTGACTATGGCCTTAAAGTCCACATAGGAAGACCTTCTTCCATAATATTTTAGGGCGGTAAATTCAAAAGGTTGTATGAAAAGCGCATTTACAGGTGTTTTCTCTCTTATCTGGACAGCTATGTCAAGATCAGGGTATTTATGAATGGCATCGGAGGAAAAATGGTATTGATTTTTTGCCGGAAGTGCCCTGGGGAAAACAGTAAAGATAATGCCCATTATAAAGGCCAGGGCGGCTAGAAAGGTCATCTCCATTCCACGGTTCTGAGGGATTCTTGAAATCGGGATGTATTTTTCAAGTAAACCTATAAATGCGATTGCTCCTAATAATTTTACCCATATCATAGTACGGAACCACCAGGAGCTTACAATGGTAAAGTGGTCCTGAAACAGTCCTCCCAAATAAATAATAATTCCTATGTACAGGGTAAAGAAAAAGATCAGCATGCGGGGATCCTTTTTTTTGAAAAAAAAGATGGCGCAAAGGCTGAAAATGCCCATAAGTACAATGCCTTTTTTTGAAAAATACGTAGGTATGTAATGGTGTGGTAAGCGAAAATAGTAGGCAATATCTATAAACTCAGAATCAGAAATCAGATGAGCCTGTCCTGTTCCCTGAGCAGCCATAATTCCCCATATGTAAATACCAGCAGTGAACGTATAGAAAAAAAGAGAAAGGACGAGTTCAAGGTAGGGGATCCTGTTGATTACAAAAGCCTGGTAAATTCCAACCGGGATCATCAATAAGAATAAGTGCAGGCCGACTAAGGGTTGAAATAGCGTCGCAATGATTAAGAGTAAGGTAGACCTTAAAATCCGGTCGTCCAGAAAATAACAGATTGCCCATACGCTTAATGCTTTTGCAAGCGTTGCTCCCTGCAAGTTGTTGTAGTACAATTCGTTTCCTCCGGCATTGATCCCATAAGTTACAAGTAATGCCAGCAGAACTACCGCATATTGGCTGTACGTATTTTCAAGGTATCTTCTGCTTATTCGCAGCATGCCTATTACCATAAGCAGGGTAGCCAGCATATGTATTAGCAGGGAAACGGTTTCCTGATATGGGTAAAAGAAGGATAGCAGGCGGGTAAAGAAAAAACGCTCATTGATACCCATCGATTCCATACTTTGTATGAAAAAGTCATGGGGGAAGAGTTCCGCATTGTTGAGGAACAAAACAAATGGAAGAAATTCTATATTATCTCCGGTTCCTATCTGGTAGCCGAGAAAAAAAACCAGTATTGCCCACATGAAAATGCCAAACACCAGGTCTCTTTGCCAGTCCCCATTTAATAATTTCATAGGTCTTATTTTCAAATTAAGATACAATATAATATGTTTAAGTATGTTTTTATATTTTAAGCCCTAATTGAACGGAAAAACTTATATGAAATTCCTACAGGCTTCATTTTTATCAGGGTTATCCGTAGCGGTACGATCAGTTGGGATGTTTATAATAAACAAGCTTGTGGCGGTTTTTTATGGTCCGGACGGAATTACACTTTTAGCGCATTTTCAAAATTTCCTTTCCATTCTCTTGACTACATCTACGGATGGGATCAATAGGGGGCTTATAAAATACCTTTCTGATCGATTTACAGGTACTACACGCTATCGTGATGTGTTTTGGACTTCCTTGATTTTAAACCTTGCGGTGTTTGTGCTGGTTGCAGGAGGTGTCTTAATATACCGGGATTATTTTATTGATATGTTTGCCCTGGGGATAGGGGGATGGTACTGGTTTTTTGCTATTTTATTTGCCCTTCTATTTCATTTACTCAACTATTTTTTTCTTTCGGTGCTACTTTCTGTGCAGAAAATTAAAATTTACGTCGGGTTAAATATAGGCGCAACGGTTCTCTCTGTGCTGATGGTGACCCTTGGAGTCTATCTTGGCCACATAGGCTGGGTGTTGTTGCTTTATGGATTTGGTTCTGCTTCCTTGTTTTGGCTTGCAGCTATTATAGTTGTGCGCCTGAAACCTCAGGTAAGGTCGCTGAAAGAATATACTTTTACATGGCATAATTTTAGGCAGATTTTCGGCTTTATAGCGATGGCACTTAGTGTGGTGTTTTTTGGTAAGATCGTGGATTTTCTTGTCAGAGATTAT
>JBKBXU010000356.1:0-4360 GCA_046313675.1 Cytophagaceae bacterium | reverse complement strand
ATGTCGTTATTTCAACTAATGAAAAATATATAGGAAATTTAAAACCCGATGATAATACTGAAACTGATTTTGAAATTTATACAAATTCGAGTAAAAAAGCGATAGAATTGCCTTTTGAAATTACTTATAGCGATCAATTTGGCAGAAACCATAAAGAAAATGCTACAATAATTATTCCGTTATATTCGCAAGAGGAAATAGCGGCTTTTGAGTTAGATAAAAAACAAGAAAATGGAATGATTTACTACTTAGTAGGAGGAATTATATTAATTTTCATTGACAAATGGATTGTTAACAACAAAGAAGACACCATAGAAATCCCAAACATGACTGCGTTAAAAGTAGGCTTTTTTCAGTGTCTTGCTATGATTCCAGGCGTATCCAGGTCCGCTGCCACAATTATTGGGGGAATGACTCAAAAAATGAGCAGAAAAGCTGCTGCAGAATTTTCTTTCTTTCTTGCTGTACCTACCATGTTTGCGGCAAGCTCCTATAAATTACTTAGTCAATACAAATCAATTACTGAAGAAAGTATCACCTTGCTGATTATTGGAAATATTGTAGGTTTTTTAGTTGCCATGGGAGCTATCAAATTCTTTATTTCGTTCCTGACCAAATATGGATTTAAGTTTTTTGGGTATTATCGGATAATTCTTGGGATAACAATACTTGTACTTTTATATTTTGGATACGATTTAAAGGTTGACTAATGGCTTTTGACTTCGAAAATGGTGAGGTCCTGCTTATAGATAAACCTCTTGAATGGACTTCTTTTGATGTAGTAAAGAAGATTCGAAATACTATAAAATTAAAAAAAATTGGACATGCCGGAACGCTTGACCCCTTGGCTACAGGATTACTAATTCTTTGCACAGGAAAATTCACCAAGCGAATAGACTTCTACCAATCCGAAGAAAAGGAGTACACCGGGAAAATGGTTATTGGGCAAACAACGCCCTCCTTTGACCTGGAAACAGCAGTAGATTCAACGACCGACATTTCCCAAATAACTTCCGCTCAAATAAGAGAAAAATCTCTTCCCTTCATAGGAATACAGGAACAGATACCTCCTATTTATTCTGCTGTAAAAATTAACGGGGAAAGATCCTACAACAAAGCTCGCCGTGGTGAAGATGTTGTAATGAAATCACGTGAAGTTCATATCAAAGAATTTGAAATAACAGACATAAACCTACCCGAAATAAGCTTTAGGCTTGTTTGCTCCAAAGGCACCTATGTGCGCAGTCTGGTTCGTGACTTTGGAATATCCCTGGGTGTTGGCGCATATATGTCCGAACTAAGACGTACAAGAATTGGTGAATTTACGGTAGGCAATGCATATAGTCTGGAAGGTTTTTTAAAAGCAGCAAGGAATGAAGATATATCATAACATTGAAGCCTTTAAAAAACTCCTCTATGCGGTAGTCACCGCGGGGACTTTCGACGGAGTTCACAAAGGGCATAGGAAAATTCTGAAAAAAGTTAAAGATATTGCGAACCGGGAAAATGGTGAAAGTGTGGCAATTACCTATTGGCCTCATCCAAGAACAGTTCTGCTTCCCGATGCTGAAATAAAACTAATTAACACACTGGATGAGAAAATAAATCTGTTGGAGGATTTCGGCATTGACCATTTATTGATTATCCCTTTTACCAAAGAATTTGCCTCCATCACATCTGCTGATTTTGTAAAGAATATATTGATAGACCGTATCGGAACTAAAAAACTTATTATTGGCTACGACCATAAATTTGGCAAAAACAGAGAAGGTGGCTTTGACTATCTAAAGGAAAATCAGCAATCATTAGGCTTTGAGGTTGAGGAAATACCAAGAGAAGACATCGATGATAATGCTGTAAGCTCCACTCTTATCAGAAAAGCCTTACTTGAGGGAGATATTCAAAAAGCCAGCCAATTCCTGGAAAACCCTTACACCCTCACCGGTGAAGTGATACACGGTGACAAAATAGGCCGGGAAATCGGGTATCCAACCGCTAATATAAAAGTAAATGACCCCCTAAAAATTATTCCCGGGAAAGGGATATATGCTGTTAAGGTAAAAATTAAAGAGGCTTTATTTGAAGGGATGATGAGTATCGGTATAAGACCTACCGTAGGAGGAGAAAAATTGACCCTGGAAGTAAATATATTTGATTTTAATAAGGATATTTATGGTGAAAAAATCACCGTTCTTTTTTATAAATACCTGAGGCCTGAGGTCAAATTTAACAATCTTGAAGACTTAAAAAAAGAGATTGATATGGATAAAAAAAAGACATTACTTTTTTTTAGTAAATAGGCATCATTTATTTATTTTTATACGTTTCAGTATCAGAAAAGACTTCCCATGAAAAAAATTATAATTGTTCCCGCTTTATTATTGATGGTAATGATGTTTGCCACGTGCAAAAAAGACGGCGAAAAGCAGCCAATCAATGTTTTTAGCGTTGAAGATGATATTACTCTGGGTAAGCAGGTCCGGGATTGGATCGAAAACCCTGATTCATCTGGTATGATTATCCTCGATATATCGGCATATCCCGAGGCCTATGAGCACTTATTCAGAATACGGGATTACATTCTAAAGTCAGATAAAGTGCGGTATAAGGATAAGTTTGAATGGCACACCAGAATTATTCATGACGACAATACACTCAATGCTTTTGCCACACCGGGAGGTTACATATATGTTTATACAGGCCTGATAAAATATCTTCAACATGAAGATCATTTTGCGGGGGTTATGGGCCATGAAATAGCTCACTCTGATCGCAGGCATTCTACAAATATGCTTAGCAAAGCATATGGCTGGTCTCTCCTTTTTGACGTGGTTTTTGGAAAAGACCCAAATGCTATTAAACAAATATCACAAGGACTGATGAGTTTAAGTTTTAGCCGGGCTAATGAATCAGAAGCTGACGAATATTCAGTAAAATACCTTTGTCAAAATCCGGCAAAATACGAAGCAGACGGTACCGCCGGTTTCTTTCAGCGATTAATTGACGAAGGACAATCCGGGAGCAGCCCGGAATTTTTAAGCACCCACCCTTCACCTCCCAACCGTGTGGAAGAAATAAAAAAGAAGGCTGAAGAATTAGGATGCGATACGGAACTTAAAAGTCCTGATTCCTGGCAGCAGTTTAAAAACAGCCTGCCCTAGTTAGGGCACAGGTTGATATAGACAGGCAAATGATCACTGTAACCACCAAAATACTTACTTCCTGAGTATGTTTTAAACGGCCCCTTAGTGGGGTCGTTTTTAGTATATAGCCAAATGGGATCATATATGGCAGCCGCATTGTCTTTATAGGATACATAACGCATAGAATCTATTAAAGATCCGGATATGATAATCTGATCAAGCATATTCCAATTGCTCCTATACTTATATGTCCCCCTGCCCTCTCTATAAAGGCTGTAAAATGGATTATAAAAACTGGTATCAGCAATATCAATATGGTTGCTTGCAAGCAAAACCTTATCAATGCTGGCATTTCCAGGCTCATCGTTAAAGTCTCCCATGACTAAATAAGCGGCACTCGGGTATAAGCTTTTCAAGGAATCTGTAAGAGATTTAACAACTCCTGCAACTAATATTCTTTTATCCTCAGTCTTCTCCTCACCCCCTATCCGTGAAGGCCAGTGGTTAACAAGAATAAATATGGTGTCCCTTCCTACTTTACCACCCACCAATAAAATATCACGCGTACGCATGCGTGTTTCTGCAAAGTCTTTGATAGCAAACGCTCTTTGAGTAAACGGGCGAAATGCATTCTCTTTATAGATTAATGCCACATCAATACCACGTACATCAGGAGAATCAAAATGAATAATTTGATAGTTTCTGTCCTTTATTGTTTTCTGATCTACCAGGTCAGAAAGCACCTTCCTGTTTTCAACCTCACACAGTCCAAGAATTTCCGGTCCATTGTCATCTCCCAATTTTTCAATGACTTTTCCGATGTCTGACAATTTTTTCTCATAACGCTCCTTAGTCCAGTTTTTACTCCCCTCTGGAAGAAACTGGTTGTCGTTTGTTCGTGGATCGTCATAAATATCAAAAAGATTTTCAACATTATAAAAAGCAATGGTATACACCGAGTCATTTATCTCCCAAGATTCGGTTTCCTCCAGAATTTCGGTGACTGGTGAAACGGGAGATATTAAAGTTTTTATTCCGGTAAAAGCAAGGACTGCTGCAATACAGATAAGTAGAGCCAATAAAAGAAGAAAGTTTTTCATATTAATGTCTTTTGCTACCTCAAAGCAAAAGTTTTTTATAAATTTACTTTCTAAAATAACGAATTTTGATGAAAAAATCTGAAATAAAATTTACCATTGAACTTGATGAAAAAAATA
>JBKBXU010000355.1:0-4369 GCA_046313675.1 Cytophagaceae bacterium | reverse complement strand
ATCTCTTATCGCAAAGATATAATCATCTGGATCTAATCCTATCCTCTTCAAAAATTGTTCAACCCTTAAGGTACTTGTACCACTCACAAGAAAATCTATCGATTTATCATCCAGTTTTGTGATACCAGGTATATTTAAGGATCTTCTCGATGCGTACATATATTCTGAGGTTGGAGCATTCTCGACCGAAGATAAAAGCGTGTCATAAACTGTCTTCATTATGTAGCCATCACGGGAGAGAAAAAAAAGTTTCTCAACGTTATCTTTTTTAGCCTTTTCACATAACCACATGTTGAAACCAAGAAATAAAATACCAGCATATTTATAGCCAAATCTATACCAGAACTCATCAACTGTTAAGTTATTATTAATGGTTGACGAGAAAAATTTATTAGAAACCATAGCATTATATATAGATTCCTCAATTGAGGAATTATTAATTTCTGAATTGTGATAGAGCTTTTCAGCTTTAGAAGCCCTCTTTATACATTTGTCATAATGGTATGTGATAATGCCATATGTCTTAGCCATCGTGATGTCCGATTCATGGTTATCCCCGATATGTAATATCTCTTCAGGCCTGCAATCGAGTTCTTTAAGCATCAACTCGTAAAGACCACCATTAGATTTAGTAGCGATATGAACCGAGGAAATGTATAGTTTTTTAAACTTATTATAATCGCATTTTTTTAGTATCTTTTCTATTACTTTTTCAGGTAAGTACATATCGGATAGAAAAATAGCATCTTTGTTCTTATAGAGGCAGTATTTATAAATAGAATAAATGAATTCATTTCTAACACAGGCATTTATTTCAGTATCTATTTCCATCTTTTTGAGTGTTTCGGCTGTATTATGATCTACATTAAAATCCTCACATAGACACTTATAAATATCATCTATAGTTATTTCGACGGAGCCAGAATTGTTCCATGCAACTTTTCTTGCTTTTTTTTCTGACTCGATTCGGGCTTTTCTAAAGTCAAAGGGCAGTTTATTCCCATTTATCTTCATATATTTATCCATTAGTGTAAAAATGTCCTCAGGCGTTTGAACTATTCTAAGAATGGCGGTATCAAAGATATCAAAGGATACATATTTAGCTTTGGTGATTAAATTGATTAAATCATCAGGTATATTTAGAGTTATGATTCTTTCTTCCATAAGAACTTTTTAGCTATTCTCTTTAGCCAAGCAATTTTTTTTAGCCTTAACATGAATTGCTCTATTGGATATATCTGTCCATGAATTGCCTCGAAACTCTTTCCCAGGTTGACAAGATAACCTATGCCTAATACATTTTTTTCAAGGTCTTTGCGAAGCAGTTCGTTACGTATGAGGGTGTCATAAAATATATGTTTGTCATCATGCCCAACCACGGAATTGCTAAGTTCGCCTGATTTAATAGAAAGCCTGTGATGATAAAATGCAAGTTCCTCAGGAATAAGATAAATATCATATTTACTCATAAATCTGAGATTAAATTCCCAATCACCAAGAACGGGAAGGTCTTCCCTGTAATAGCCAATCTCATTCAAAACATCTCTTCTATAAACAAACGATATAGGTGGGAATACATTGTTTGCAGCCATTCTAAAAAGACTGACCGATTTCATCCATGTATTAAAAGGTTCCTTATATTCAATTATAATGTTGTTACCCTCGATTCTTTCAAGTATTCTCATACTATGCGTAATAACACCTTTAAAGGTTTTGTATTGATTATTATCAAGAAAATCAATACATTTTTCAAGAAATTGCGGATGCCAAGAGTCATCATCGTCATGAATAACAATATATTCGCTGTCAGAAGACTTGATACCTCTATTAGAGGCTGCTTCCATACCGAGGGAAATCTCATTATGAATTACAAGACATCTCTCTTTAAATTTATCTTTGTATTGTTCAACAAGTCTTTCAACATCCTGAACAATACCGCCATCATTTACTATTACCATTATCCAATCCTGAAAAGTTTGTCCCAGGACACTCTCAATTGCTCTACGAAGCAGAATATTCCTGTTTTTTGTTCTCGTAATAATAGCGACTTTATTTTTTTTCATTGATTCCTCTTTTATCTTATATTAATCTCACTGCACTACTAAGGTGTCAAAATCGATTTGCCAGTATATACCATTAAAGTAGATACCATAAAACAGGAGATTAAAATCCAGAGTATAAGCATCAAAATGAACTCCTTTAATTGACATCCCCAAGTTATTGTCCATAACTATGCAACACTCTTCGGCTGAAGCAGTCCGTAAAGAGTTCTGATCCAACTTCCAGTATAAGTTATCGAAGTTTGAAACTAAGTCGAGACTGAAACGGTAATTCGTTTCAGAAAATTTTACACATGGAAATGTAAAACCAATATAGTGATCTATATACATGCAGCCGGGCAAAGATATTGAAACAGTATTAGTTGTATTTCTGTTGTTAAGAATGTCGTTTCCCGAATAAATATTCTCTCCCGACCCGTTAACCTCCCAAATCCCGTGTCCCCAATCTGTATGAGGTGTGTTAAACCCATTATACATGACTAGATTATTCAAAATCACATTCCCTGTTGAGTTATCAATGACAATTCCGTCATTATTATTTCCTATATTATTTCCGCTTTCATCTGTACCTACAAAGTTATTTATTATTATATTATCCCTGGTGTCTTCAAGATAAATTCCCCAGTCGTTTCCAGCGATAATATTATCTTCTATGTGATTATTGTAAGCATCAACTGTCCCAACATGAATTCCGACATCTTGATGACCGACAGCAATCTTGTTGGCATTACACCCGATAATATTACCCTTAATGAGGTTGCCAGTTGCGCGTCGAAATGAGCCAGCACCTCCCAATTCTACTCCAGCATAAGGGTTTCCTGAGAATATATTTGCTCCTTTTTCCCCTCCAACGAGATTATCATGTGCTCCATTCGAGATAATTATACCTAATTCGCCATTAGGCAAGGCAACATTTCCTGTTATGTCCACCCCGCATTTATTATTGTAAATAACATTTTTTTCAACAGTGTCATGCATTAATTCAATGCCTGCTGAAAAGTTTCCGGAGCAAACATTATTTGCAATAATTGTCTCAACAGCTAAGGCTGTTAAATAGATTCCATCAGAATTATTTCCAAAATATGCCCACTTATCAGGACTTCCAAAGGGGTCGGAATTAGGATCTGGTCTATAGCTAAGAGCGCCAGGAGTGTTAGTCAATATGCCCTTACCATCAGGAGTAGTACCAATCAGGTTATTCCTGATTTCGTTTCCTTGACATTTTGGTCCCCAATCCCCGCTGGGGTCATATCCCACTGAAATACCGTTATGAACACCGGAGATTACATTGTTTTCAATAATATTATAGCTTGACTGCAATCCAATTCCAACTGCCCTAACAAACCGGCTATTAGATCTCCAAGATGAAAGATCGGCTTCAAAATTCCTCCACCACAAGTTTTTTATAGAATCCCAATAGAATCCTATTTGGTTTTCAACAATATGAGTATGATCTGCCCCTGGTTGAGTAGCAATAGCGTTCTTGGCAAAATTATAAATACGAAATCCTGCAATCGTTGAACCAATTCCCTCAATAAAAATAAATGCCGAGTCATTCTTGTTAGCATCTATCCATATAATTGGTTCACCTGTATATCCTGGCTGTGTTCTTGCATCAATATTGGTTTTCTGATTTATCCAAAGAATGTCCTCAAGTTTGATAATATAAGGACTTTTGCCCCGAATATTAAATTTAATAACGACATCTTTCCCTTCTCTGCCTGCCTCTCTCGCATATTTAATTGCCCATGGTAAAGAACCACTTATTTCTTCACTACTATACGTGTTAGTGACAGTATAAGTTACTGTATAAGATAGGGCTGATGAAGCTTCCATAAAACTTAAAAAAGGAAAAATAATAAAAGTTGCGATTGTTAATAAATTTGCTTTACATCTGGCAAGTAGAGATTCTTTCATATTCATTCCTCCTTCAAATACTTTAAGTAATTGACTTCTATTATACTCAAAAATTACCTGTCGGGAACAAGTCTTCTAAGGAAATTTTTAGCCTTTTTTCTCCTTCTGCTCCCGATAGGTAAAATCTTATCTATTATCTTCCTGAACACTGAGAAAAACTTCCAGGTAAGAGAATTCTTAATGTTATAAACGGAAGCAATTTCTTCTGTAAGTTCCTCGGCCTTTTCCCACCACAGGTCTGTTTGTTGTTTTTGCCAAGCGAGGGCATTTTTAAGTTCCTCGGCCTTTTCCCACCACAGGTCTGTTTGTTGTTTTTGCCAAGCGAGGGCATTTTTAAGTTCCTCGGCCTTTTCCCACCACAGGTCTGTTTGTTGTTTTTGCCAAGCGAGGGC
>JBKBXU010000354.1:0-4379 GCA_046313675.1 Cytophagaceae bacterium | reverse complement strand
GGATCTGAGAGGAAACGATTGTTGAAGCTTCATTAAACCTATCATCGATTATGTCCATTATAATCTCTCTTGTTATTGAATCGAATGCCTGTAGTCCAAAGTCATCTAAGATCAATAACTGGGTATTTTGAAGCTTTTTCAACTCTTTGATGTATGTTCCATCAACTTTGGATAACTTCAGTTTAGACAATAATCTTGATGTATTGCTATAAACTGTTTTCACACCTACCAAGCAGGCTTGATTTCCAATTGCCTGAGCAAGATAACTTTTTCCTACACCTGAAGGTCCCGTGACAATGATATTCTCTTTTTTTTGAAGGAAGCCTAATCCGGCAAGCCTTTCGAACATGTTTTTATCTAAATTACGTCCATGTGTATAATCGATGTCTGCGATGGAAGATTTCTGTTTAAAAGATGCTCTCTTGACCAATCTATCGGTCTTTTTAACCTGCCTGTCCTCCCATTCGTGATCTGCCAGCAATGTGGTATATTCATCAGGGGTAAACTCTGTAAATCTATTGCTTTTGATGTTTTGGTGATGAAGATCTGCCATTGCAGATAACCTCATTTGTCTTAATTTTTCTACTGTCTGATTGTTGTTCATAAGAGATGTATTTAATTGTATTTAGATGCTCCACGTATATTTTCATGTTTTGGAATATGAGATCCTTTCGAGGGCTCGGATTCAATCTCAAGCTTGTCATGGTTGTTTTCAAGGATGTTTTTGATCCTGTTATATGACACTGCCTTTGCATAGATTGCCCTATGACAGGCTTTTTCGGCTCTTTCCTTGCCATATTGTTTGGCAAGCTGTATGATTCCCATAGCCCTTTTATATGCCACTTCGGGGTAATCTGCATTCACAAAGAGTTCGTTGATGCAAGCCAGGACATGAGGGCCGATAGGAGCAGCTATCTTTCTGAAGTAATCAGGGCTCCAATCTTTATAAACTTTATGCGTACTACACAGATGAGAATCAATGGTATTGTAAGTCCCCCTCTGCATGTTCCTTTTATGGAACGCTATCCTTTCATTGAAGTAAAAAACCTCAACTGTAGTTTTTGTATAATGAATCTGGGTTGTTTTGCCAATGTAGCGGTAAGGAACGCTGTAGTAGCTTTTTTCTGGAGAAAAATAAACATATCCGATCTTCTGAACCTTAGCTCTTCTATATTCCCTGAGATGATAGATACCGCATGGGAGAGGCTTGAGTTCAGGTCTTTCAAAAGACTGGAAAAGTTCTTTTCTGCTGGCTTCTTTTCTCTGAAAAAGCATGTTGTTATACTTCTCCAGAAGTACTCGGATTTCTCGGTTAAGTTCATCCAGAGAAAAAAATGTCATCTCTCTGAGAGGATAATAAATCCTCTGATAAGTCAGCTGAACGGCATTTTCCACAAGCGCTTTATCCTGTGGGCTGTAAGACCTTGCAGGGTTGATTACACAGCCATAATGTAATGCAAACTCTTTGAGAGATCTGTTAATCTCAGGTTCATATTTACTTGCCCTGTTAACAGCAGATTTTAGATTGTCTGAAACAACTGCTTTGGGAACACCTCCAATATACCACATCATATTATTCATACAGGAGATCAGATCTTCACGCTTTTGGCTCCAGCATGCTTCCACGTAGGTAAAAAGGCTAAAAGGTAGAACCGAGACAAAAACTTCCGCTTTCTTTATCTCTCCTGTGTTTTTATCTATGATATCTATTTTAGTGCCTGCAAAGTCAATAAACACTTCTCTACCAGGATGATGTTCCAGCTTCATAGAACCCTTCACTTCTGAATACTTTCTATGAAAATGTTCCATAAACTGCGTATAGCTATATGGATCATCATTGAGTTGGCAATACTCTTCATAGTGATGAAGAAAGGTAAATCCTGGATGGTTTCTTGAGCTTTTATTATTCTCAAAATACCTAATCAAAGCATCGTACCTATCATTCTTTATCGTTGTTCTTGAAGGGAAAAGCTCTCTAAGTTCATACGCTTTCATTGAGAGTAATTCTGTGGCCTGATAATCTGAAGCCGAAAGCCAGGAAATATATTGGTTGACGGTATTACGGGATAATCCCAATGTCTGAGCAATCTTTCTATTACTCAGACCGTCTATATGTAAGCTGAAAATCTGTTTTATATCCATCGGATCAAGTACGTTGGCCATATCGCTTTCTATTTAAAACGACATGGTGATGATTTACTTGATCTTTCAAAGTGGCACAAATCGAACCGAAACAAGCTAAGCCTTTTGGCACAATTCAAACCGAAATGTTTTTGCCTAAACTGGCACAGTTTGAACCGAAATGCTTGGCACAATTAGACCGAAACGGGTGGCACAAACCGAACCGTTATATCCAACGTCTCTTGTTTGATGCCTGATAATGAAAAGGCAAAGCATACCTCCCTTTTTCTAACAAAATTAAACTTACTTAAAAAAACTAATAGTTGGGCTATCCTTTTAATTGCCCACACTCCCAAAAGGATTGCCTATTCACCATTAAGTAAGAATGATATTCAGGGCAGTAAAGCATTTAGCAATCTTATCGACTCCTCTTTTGCCATTGGTGAAAGCAATAAGGGATCCTCCATAAAATATATAAAGCAAATAAAAGTCCGTAATGGCTCTTTTCGATATGAGGCAAAGAACGTTTTGGTCGCCGAAATTATAAAAAATACAAATTTTACTGCTTTTTCTTATATAGGCGAAAGCCATGAATTCGAACATTTAAAGCAAGTTCAAGAAGTAGATAATTCAAACAAAAAAGATCTCGCTTTCGATATGAAAACTAAAGGGTTCACCAATGTTCACATTGCTAAGGAGCTAGGTGTGGCAGAGTCAACAATCAGAAAATGGCTTAAGAAAAATAAAGAGTTGATTAATGAGGAGTCTGAAAAACAAGAAAACACACCTTCGCACGATTCGCACGATACGAATAGTACGAATGGTACGAATGGTGCGATTTCAGAAAATAAAGATTTAATCGCACAAGAAGATAATGATCCCAGAGAGCCCTCTTCACTTCTTTCCCCCAAAAGCCCATCTGAAAATGAGTCAGAAAATTCGCAAGAGTCGCAAGAGTCTAACACATCGCAAAGTGCGAATGATGCGACTTCAGAAAGCAAAGAGTCAATTTCACAAGAAAATGTTGATTCTAAAGAAAATTCGCTACCTCTTTTCCCCAAAAGCAAAATTGAAAAAGATTCAGAAAATTCGCACACATCGCACGAGTCGTACACATCGCACAGTGCGAAGAATGCGAGTTCAGATATCGATTCAAAAAGTAAATTAAATAAAGAATCAGAAGGCGATTCTGAAAATCAAATTCCAAAAAATAATGAGGAATAGAAAGTATAATTCTTAAAAAAAATATAGCCATCTCACACGGCTGAAAAAGTACTAAAAAAAGGAAGAATATTATAGCGAGAGGGAATGGGGCAAGCCCCATTCTTTTTATGATTCATAATTCATTATTCTTCCAAGAAAGCACAATAAAATATATTAAAACAACTACTAAAATAAAGACAAAATGGAAACTCAAATCAAAAACAAATCAATCCTGATAGACCCTGAACAACACCAAAAAGTGAAGGTCCTTGCAGATCAATTTAAAGTATCTGTTAAGCAACTTGTAGAAGATATGATCAATTATTCGCACAAGACAGGCTTCAACCCGACGGTGATGACCAGAGACAGAGTAATGGAAAAATTGAATCAAATTCAAAAATCAATTGATAATACAAGCAAATCAGAGCTATCAAATATTCAGAACACATCGAAAGTTAGTGTTGAAATTTTACAAAAAATTAAGGATGATTTTCAAGAATTCTATTCCGTAGTAAGTAAAAATAAGGATTTTACAGAAAGGAGATCTCAGTATGAACAGGATCAAATCATAGAACTGACAAAAAAAATATGGAATTCTCAAGTTATGCTCTACAACATAATTGTTAAAGCATGTCCAGATATAATTAATGGGTACCCTGAAAGTGTACCATACTCGGTTTTAGACATATTGACATCATTTATGAAAAAAACAAAGGAACTAATCCCATTAAAAAATAAACTACTCCCCAAATCATGATTATCACATTTGGTTCAAAAAAATATCCGAATGGAGCCTCTAACAAAGGCTTCTGCAGGAAACTTGCCATCTACCTTGAGAAGGAAAACGATGGCAAGCCAGAAAGCTTACAGCGTCGGTTCTTTTCTTTTGATGATGACCATGTCAAGGTCGAAGAAGTCATAGAGAAGATAGATAAAAACATTAAAAAGCTTGGCAAGGATGACGCTAAGTTCTATTTGATGAATATATGTCCATCGCAAAGAGAACTGGCTTCAAAACCAAAATCTCAGACTATGGATGAATTTCTCATGAATTA
>JBKBXU010000353.1:0-4380 GCA_046313675.1 Cytophagaceae bacterium | reverse complement strand
AACTACCCCTCAACCCTTTGGGCAGCTCCCCTAAAACAAGGGAGCCAGCCTGATCCAAAAGAATAGTAGTCTTGATAAATTAATTTTTCATATGATCAGTAGAAAGAAGTTAAGATCATGCTTCGTGCATCCGCTTTAGCGGATCTTCGTAATTTTCCTACGTGCCCGTCGTGATACAAAACCACCTCAAATGCGCTTCAGCGCACCCTCGTATTAACTCCATGTATCTCCATGGTTAAAAAACAACCTCTCAGCCCTTAGGCAGCACCCCTAAGACAGGGCCTGAACAACAGGTTAGTAAACCTCTAAAGTCATTTCCCTAAAAGTAAAAACCGAAGCAAATATGTCCGCTCCAGTCTTTCTAATATTTAATATCCTAAATTAGGGGCTATGCTCCTTACGGTTATGTCAAACAAGTTAATATTTTATTAATTTAATTACCTGAGTTTTACCTTCGACAACAATTTTAGCATTGTACAGGCCACCGGTAAATTGGGAAAGATCAATTATCTCAGAAGTTCCTTGATTCACAAACTCCTTATCCAAGACACTTACGCCAAGATTATTAAAAACCGTTATGTTGACAAGCTTATTAAGATTGCCACTGATATTTAAATTAAAAATACCCGATGACGGATTAGGGCTTAAGGTTACTTGATTTTCAGCATACAACTGATTAGCAGTAGCTTTATTAATATTCAACCTTACTGCTGATGCATAATGCCATTGATCCTCTTCATTTATAACGCCTGGATTCTCAACAAGAAAAATTATATAATATCTTCCATTATCAAAATCTTCTGGAATTACTAACCCATTAATTACTTCTGTAACCTCTCCTGCATTGATAACTCCGGAATTTATATATCCTAAATAATAATCATTATCATCTAAAATATCATTTTCAGAAATATAGTAATGAATAATTCCCGCCGAAGCTTCTACCCCTCCAATATTTTCAATAGTACAAGAAGCCTCAACAGCATTATCGGAAAAAAGATTGCTGGTACTAAGAGAAGCATTTGAAAGCGTTAAAAAGGGCTCCAAAGGATCAATACAATGTATTTTAGCTTCAAAACCTGAAGCATTGACACTTTCATCAGAATAAAAAATCAAAGTTAGTTCACCCGCAGAAGATCTAACAAAAGAAGGGTTATAATTATACCTACCGATGAGAGCACCTTCGTTTATTTCAGTACCATCATAAATTTCTATATAATCACAACAAGATTCCAAATCAAACAATTTAAAGTAAAGCTGTATTACTTCATCTTCAGAACCAATAGACGTGATTACCAAAGTATCGGAAGCATTATCTTTATAGTTATTTATCTTACTCCCATTATCATATATCTTCCCTGAACATGTGGATATTTCAAGTTTCTGCTTGTATGGAGCAACAAAAAAATTAGAAATAGTAACCGGAATACTTGCAAAGTTATTATTCCTGTTAGATTCTTCTAAAACATTATCATTATCTATTCTTAAATTAATATAATAATTCCCGGGTACTACATCATTGGGTATTTGAAGACTTTGTACAATTTCTTTTGAATTACCGGCAAGTAATGAATTTACTGTACTAATACCTAATTCTTTATCATCTTGATCGTTGATAACATCAGTCGTGGAAAGATAATACCCAATATTATGGGTAGCTGCATCAATGCCGCCTATATTAGTAATGGTAGAAATAATTTCAACATTACCACCTATTGAGATTTCCTGAATATTGATACTATAATCTTGAAATTCTAAATCTGGATATGGGACACTTTCAACACATGTAACTGAAGCAGTGAAGCCTCTAAAGTTGTGTGAACGATCAGAAATAAATCTTAAGGTTAATGCCCCTGATTCATCGGTAGAATAAACAGTGCCTGGATTGAAAAAATAGGCTCCAATTTTATTGGCAGGATCAGTAACTCCTACTCCATTATATATTTCAAGGGAATCATATCCTACCTCAAGTTCAAAAGTCATGAATTCCAGTCTGACTTTATGGCCTTCTTCTGAAGGGTTAATAACCAACCATCCATTACTATTGTCTCCATAATTATCATTTGGGCCTCCATTATCAGAAACAACTCCTTGACATATCGAAATTTGTTCTGACATATGCTGAAATCGAGGAACCATGTATAAGCCCACATTTATGGGTACGACTATTAAATTATTAGTCTCATCATATTCTTGAATTTGATTTTCGAAGTCAACATAAATAAATAAATAATAACGACCAGAAGGAAGGTCTTCTGGTAAATTTAAAGACTGCGAATAACTAACGGTAGTTAAAAAAGAAATAGAAGCTAATTCTAATGTAGAGTAAGGCTCCATAGACTCATTATAAACTGGACTTTCAGATAAAAAGAAACCTATCTGAACCGATTCAGCAACTATTCCACCAAAATTACGGATATTCCCTGATACACTAAAATTCTGCCCTGGAGACAAAACCCCGGCAGGAGAAATATTGCCAGATAATATACTAAGTTCCGCTTTTTTGTCAACACAGGTGACAGATGCTTCAAATCCTGAAGAAACTATACTAAAATCTGAATAAAACCGTAAAGTTATTGCACCAGTTGGATCCCCAGATATTATTCTACCCGGATTTCTATTAAATCGTCCTCTGGAATAACTCGCATTAGTAGAGGTACCATCAAATATTTCAAGATAATCACAACACATTTCAACGGAAAACATGTCAAAATCAAGTTGTACGGCTTTTCCTGCCTCCTCTGGCCTAATGGTTAAAACCCCATTGGCATAATTTGAATAGTTAGCATTTGGCCCACCATGGTCATAAATCTTTGTGCCGCCACATGCATAAACTGAAGTGGCTCCTGTATAAGGCATTAAATAGGTTGTTAATTCCTGAGCATTAGCAAAATTAAAAAATTGCATTAATATCCCGGAAAGTATAAAGACCGATAAAGTTTTCATAACTGAAAGTGAAAAGAGCTAATAAAGTATTGAAACACGGCCAAAGGTAATGTTCTTAAAGCAATTATAAAAACAAAAGCTCAAACAATTCGACATATATATCAACCTTATCAAACACTTTCCTAATAAAATGGAAAAGCCCCTGGTTGTTATCAGGGGCTTTCTCATTTTATTAAAAAGGTTAGTCTTTAATACAACGAACGCTAATCATATCATCTACATCATTCCAAGAAACAGTAATATCATTAGATGTTGAAATCGTATGCATAATAGCACTATTACCAGCTTCATTTAAAGTAGACCCCCAAAAGTACGCAGAATTGGATCCAAAAAAAGCTTCCGTATAATAATTATAACCACCAGATCCTACTATAACTTCAAAACCAGTTTCTCCCCCTTCTTTAAGTTTAGAAGCGTTACCAGTTAGCCCACCTATTTCTTCTATTAATACATCCCATTCAGGCCCTGAAGGCAAGTGCCATCCTGTAGGACAAACTTCAGTGGCAACTTCCCAAGTATATAACCTGCCAAACTCGTCACATTTTTCACTTTCAAGATCATAGCAATAGCTATCTTCTTCCGGCTCAAAGTTTAAGTTCTCTGCCATCCAAACCTGCTCACCGATTGTCACTATATTATATTCCTTTCCATCTCTTTGATCAACTAGTTTTGAAGAATTTCCTCCTCCGCCGTTTCCACCATTTCCTCCTGTTCCGGCAACCGTGACACTCGTGGATTTTGTGCAGCCTTTTTCATCCTTTACATACACCGTATGGTCTCCGGTGGTCATCCCAGAAAAAGTGCCTGAGCTCCCATATGTATTTCCATCTTTAGAATAGGTATAAGGTGCGGTACCGCCTGATGCACTTACCGTATGCCGCTTACACTGGCAGATATGCTAAGATCTGTAGTGGCACAGGGACTCGTACCCGGATTAGGATTGTCTTTCTTCTTACAGAAATTAAGTAAGCCTATGGCGAGAATAACAAGTACTAATAAGCTGGCAGTTTGTTTCATGTTTAAAGGTTTTTAAATAAAGACTTAAAGTAAAAAATAGAATTATTTGGACTAAACTCTAAAAATACTGTGTAGCAACAGGTTAATCTTGCTACATAAGAAAGCCCCTGATAACAACCAGAGGCTTTTTTATTGTATTAAAGACTAGTCTTTAATACAACGAACGCTGATCGCATTTATCTTAGAATTGTATCCAAGGGTAACATCATTTGAACTCCCAAGAGTAATCATTACCCCACTTGTCTCAGCTTCATTCTCTGATGATCCCCAAAAATGAGCTGAATTAGGATTTCCAAAAACTTCATTTGATCCATTATATCCACCAGAGCCTAACTTACCTTCAAAACCAGTTTCTCCCCCTTCTTTAAGTTTAGAAGCGTTACCAGTTAGCCCACCTATTTCTTCTATTAATACATC